>CAXNEP010000183.1:0-5278 GCA_964200865.1 Cypionkella sp.
CGCCGAAGCTTTGGGCGGCAAAGGCGGCGGCGGGCGCCCCGATATGGCGCAGGCGGGGGGCAATGATTTTGCTTTGGCAGATAGCGCGCTGGACGCTGTGCGCGCAGCGATGAAAGGATAAACCATGCCAACCGCTTTATGGATTGCCCATGTCGAGGTGTCTAACCCCGAGGCCTACGCCGAATATGCCAAAGGCGCGACAGTGGCCATCGCCGCACATGGCGGCGTGTTCTTGGCGCGCGGCGGGAAATATGTGCAGCTAGAAGGACGCGACCGCCCGCGCAATGTGGTCGCGCGGTTTCCGTCCCTGCAAGCGGCGGTGGATTGCTACAATTCGCCCGACTATCAGGCCGCACTTGCCCATGCCAAAGGGGCCAGCACCCGCGATTTGATGGTGGTTGAGGAAATTGGTGAATAAACCGTTACCAAAACCCAACACGACCCAAGAAAAAACCAGCCTTTCGGCTGGTTTTTCTGTGATTAATCGCCTTTGCGCGTGTTGCGCTTGCGGTCATTCGGGTCAAGCCAACGCTTGCGCATCCGCACCGATTTTGGTGTGACTTCAACAAGTTCGTCGTCATCAATATAGGAAATGCACTGTTCCAGCGACAGTTTTACAGGCGTTGTCAGGCGCACCGCCTCGTCCGTGCCCGATGCGCGCACGTTGGTCAGCTGTTTGCCCTTCAGCGGGTTCACTTCCAGATCGTTGTCGCGGCTATGCTCGCCAATGATCATGCCCGTATAGACATTTTCCTGCACGCCAATAAAGAAATGGCCGCGATCTTCCAGCTTCCACATCGCATAGGCCACCGATTGGCCCGTTTCCATGGAAATCAGCACGCCCTGACGGCGGCCTTCAATCGCGCCTTTATGCGGTGTCCAGCCGTGGAACACGCGGTTCAAAACGCCCGTGCCGCGCGTATCGGTCATAAACTGGCCGTGATAGCCGATCAGACCGCGCGACGGGACATGCGCGATAATGCGCGTTTTGCCTGCGCCTGCGGGCTTCATTTCAATCAGCTCGCCCTTGCGGGGCCCCGTGATTTTTTCAATCACGGGGCCTGTGTAATCGTCATCCACATCGATGGTGACTTCTTCCACAGGCTCGTGACGCACGCCGTCAATTTCCTGAAACAGCACGCGCGGGCGGGAGATTGACAGTTCGAACCCCTCGCGGCGCATGTTTTCAATCAAAACGCCCATCTGCAATTCGCCGCGACCCGCCACATCAAAGGCATCGCCGCCGGGGGTGTCGGTGACCTTGATCGCCACGTTCACTTCGGCCTCGCGCATCAAACGCTCGCGGATCACGCGGCTTTGCACTTTGGTGCCTTCTTTGCCAGCCAGCGGGCTGTCATTGATGCCGAATGTTACCGAAATGGTTGGCGGATCAATGGGCTGTGCGGGCAGGGGCACATCCAGTTCCAGCGCGCAGAGCGTATCGGCCACGGTGGCCTTGGTCATGCCCGCAAGGGTTACAATATCGCCCGCCTCGGCGGCATCAATTGGCGTTTGCACCAAACCGCGATAGGCCAAAACTTTGGACACGCGGAATTGTTCGATTTTTTCACCGTCGCGCGACAGGGCCTTGATCGTCTCGCCAGCCTTCAGCGTGCCCGATTCGACACGGCCCGTCAGAATGCGGCCAATGAACGGGTCTGCCGACAGGGTGGTTGCCAGCATCTGGAACGGCTCGCTGCGGCGTGCCACTTGGGCAGGCTGGGGCACATGTTTGATGATCAGATCATAAAGCGCCTTCAGATCTTTGCGCGGCCCGTCCAGTTCGGTATCCGCCCAGCCAGAACGGCCCGAAGCATAGAGATGCGGGAAATCAAGCTGTTCGTCTGTTGCTCCCAAATTGGCAAACAAATCAAACACTTCGTTCAGCGCGCGGGCGGGTTCTGCATCGGCTTTGTCAACCTTATTCAGCACCACAATCGGGCGTAGGCCCAGCGCCAGCGCCTTGGATGTCACAAATTTGGTCTGCGGCATTGGTCCTTCGGCGGCATCGACCAGCAGCACAACGCCGTCTACCATCGACAGGATCCGCTCTACCTCGCCGCCAAAATCGGCGTGGCCAGGCGTGTCAACGATGTTGATGCGCATCCCGTCCCATTCCAAGGACGTACATTTGGCCAAAATGGTGATACCGCGCTCGCGCTCGATATCGTTGCTGTCCATGGCGCGTTCCGAAACGGCCTGATTTTCGCGGAAACTGCCAGATTGTTTCAGCAATTCATCGACAAGGGTGGTTTTGCCATGGTCGACGTGTGCGATAATGGCGATGTTGCGAAGCTCCATCGGGCGTTCTCTTTTCCAGTTTCTGCGGTTGCGAGCGCCTTACACGGGCGCGCGGCGAATTGCCAGCCCCCCAGCGAAACTAAGCCTAGCGCGCGATATAGCGGTCACGCGAATGGTTCAGCGCGATGACCATATTCACCACCAACGCGCCAAGGGCGGAATAGGCCACTTGGGGCAGGGGCAGCAGGGCCAAAGCGGCCGCAAAAATCGCGCCGTCCACCAGCATTTGCGTGTAGCCGGCGCGAAAGCCTGTTTTGTCTTGCAGCCACAGCGCCACAATGCCAATCCCGCCCAAGCTTGCCCCATGGCGAAACAGTGCCAGCAGCGCCGATCCTGTGGCAAAGCCAAACAGCACCGCGCCGATGGCGGGGTTGAGCATGTCAAATCGGATGTAATGGGGCAGCAACGTAGACAGGCTGGCCACCAGTGCCACGGCGATAAAGGTCTTGGCCACAAAGGCCGCCCCCATCCGCCGATATCCCAGCCAATAGAACGGCAGGTTCAGCGCAAAGAACACAGGGCCAAAGCCCCATTCTGTTGCATAAGATATCAGCAGCGCCAGCCCCGCTGTCTGCCCCGTAATCAGGCCCAAATGCGATAGGATCACCACGCCAAAGGCGGCCATGGACGCGCCATAGATCAGGCCTTGGGCATCATCGAGGGTGGAGTGTTTGGGCGTTTCGGTCAACTGCGGTACCTTCCACAAACGTCGTAGCGGGGGTTTCACACCCCCGCGCCGCTGCAAAGGGGCAGCGGCTTCCCCCGTGGGATATTTCTTGAGCGAGGAAGCCGACAATTTGAGTCAAATTGTCTTCCTCGCTCTGAAAATATCCTCGGGGGGTGAGCAAAGCGAGGGGGAAGTCTGCGAGCGTGCTCGCAGACCTCCGCCCCCCTACAACACTAGCCGACAAGCGCCTTGTTCAGATATTCATCGACCTTTTCCAAATAGCCCATCGTGGTCAGCCATTTCTGGTCTGGCCCAACCAGCAGGGCCAAATCTTTGGTCATCCAGCCATCTTCAACCGCGTCCACCGTGACCTTTTCCAACGTGGTGGCAAAGCGCATCAGTTGGTCATTGCTGTCGAGTTTCGCGCGGTGCTTTAGGCCGCCCGTCCATGCAAAAATGGATGCGACCGAATTGGTGGATGTCGCTTTGCCCTTTTGATGCTCGCGGTAGTGGCGCGTGACAGTGCCATGGGCCGCCTCTGCCTCGACAATCTTGCCATCTGGGGTCATCAAAACCGAGGTCATCAGGCCCAGCGAGCCAAAGCCCTGCGCCACCGTGTCGGACTGCACATCGCCGTCATAGTTTTTACAGGCCCAAACATAGCCGCCCGACCATTTCATTGCCGATGCCACCATATCGTCGATTAGGCGATGCTCGTAAGTGATGCCCGCCTTTTTGAACTGATCTTCAAACTCTTCGGCGTAGACCTTGGCGAAGATGTCCTTAAAGCGGCCATCATAGGCCTTGAGGATTGTGTTTTTCGTCGACAGATACACAGGCCAGCCTTTCAGCAGACCATAGTTGAAGGACGAGCGGGCGAAATCATGGATAGAGTCATCCAAGTTATACATGCCCATATAAACACCCGCCGAAGGGGCGGAATAGACGTCGCGTTCAATGACAGTGCCGTCGTTGCCGACAAATTTCATCGTCAGTTTCCCTGCGCCGGGGAAATGAAAATCTGTCGCGCGGTATTGATCGCCAAAGGCGTGGCGGCCGATGACGATGGGTTTTGTCCAGCCAGGCACAAGGCGGGGCACATTTTTGCAGATGATCGGCTCGCGGAAAATCACGCCGCCCAAAATGTTGCGGATTGTGCCATTCGGGGACTTCCACATTTGTTTCAGGCCGAATTCTTCGACCCGCTGCTCATCCGGCGTAATGGTCGCGCATTTGACGCCCACACCGTATTTCTTGATCGCTTCCGCCGAATCGATGGTGATTTGGTCATTGGTGCGGTCACGCTCCTCGATGCCCAGATCGTAGTATTTCAGATCAATGTCCAAATAGGGCAGGATCAGCTTTTGCTTGATGAAATCCCAGATGATGCGGGTCATCTCATCGCCGTCGAGTTCGACAACGGGATTGGCGACTTTGATTTTGGTCATATCGTGCCCCTTGGTTGCTTTGATTGGCGCGCGTATAGCGGAAAACGGGCCGCTTGGAAAGGTGGTATGCGATGGTATACCGAAATTAGTATCTAAACTGATCTGCGAAAGTAGGCCGCGCATTTGGCCGCAATCCACTCCCACAGCCGTGGCGCGCCGCGCGCGATTTTGCTGCCCACGCGGGAATCAAGCTGTTCTTCGGTCACCTGATAGGTGATCCAAGTTCCACCACCCGATTGTAAATTTGCCATGACAGGCTGCACGCGATCCAAGCTTTTGACGAAAATCGCGTCGGAGGTCTGGGCGGCCTCAAACTCATCCCACAGAGCGCGAAAGGGGGTGGCAAGGTCGGGCGGCAAAAGGCCGAAAATACGGTCTGCGGCGCGGGATTCGGCGGCTTGTACATCTGTACTGCCATGAGCCTGCCCATTTGCGGAATGAATAGGCACATCGCCCACGTCAATTTCCACCAAATCGTGCAAAATCAGCATCTTCATCACGCGTGTGATGTCCACATCAGGCCCCGCCTGATCGGCCAAAACCATGGCATACAGCGCCAAATGCCAACTATGTTCGCCTGAATTTTCAGGGCGCGATCCATCAACCAGCGTCGTCGCCCGCAGCACGGATTTCAGCCGATCCGCCTCGTTCAAAAAGGCAAACTGGGCCTCTAGCCGCTGCGTCAATGGCCCACGTCCATATGCAGATGAGGGCCCGTGCGCCCTTCGCGTTTGGCCTGTAGGGCCGCGTTCAAAAACGCCCGCGCCTTGCGTTCGGCCAGCAGCCCGCGAATGGCGGCAAGGTATAACTCCTGCGTGGTGGGCGACATATCCAGCAGCACTTTGGATATTTTTTCATGAAA
>CAXNEP010000184.1:0-5267 GCA_964200865.1 Cypionkella sp.
CATCGCCGTTGGGGTCAATCTTGCTGGCAATGAACATGGCATGCACCCTGTTTCGTCTGACACCTGCCGAGGCGCTGGCAGGCACCACCCGAAATGCCGCCCGCGCATTGGGGTTGGCCGATTGCGGCGAAATCCGCGCAGGGCTGCGCGCCGATTTGGCGGTGTGGGATGTGCAATCGCCCGCCGAACTGCCCTATGGCATCGCCATCACCCCCCTTCACGCCCGCATTTTTGGAGGTGTCTTGTGACCCTGACCCTAACCCCCGCCGCCGCCACCTTGGCCCAATTGCACCAAATTTGGCAGGGCAGCGGGCCTGTCGCCCTGCACCCATCCGCGCGGGCGGGAATTGAGGCATCCGCCGCCATTATTGCCGCCGCCGCACGCGGGGACGCGCCTATTTATGGCGTAAACACGGGGTTTGGCAAACTCGCCTCTGTGCGCATTGCGCCTGTTGATACCGAAACCTTGCAACGCAACCTGATCTTGTCGCATTGCTGCGGCGTGGGCGAGGCGCTGGAACCCGAAACCACCCGCCTGATGATGGCGCTGAAACTGCTGTCCCTTGGGCGCGGCGCATCGGGCGTGCGCTGGGATATCTGCGCGCTGATCGAAGGCATGATTGCGCGCGGCGTTACTCCCGTGATCCCCGTGCAAGGATCAGTCGGCGCATCGGGCGATTTGGCCCCCCTTGCCCATATGGCCGCCGTGATGATTGGCGAGGGGGAGGCGGTTTTTGGCGCCGCCCGCATGGGCGGCGGCGCGGCACTGCGCGCTGCTGGCCTTACCCCCGTTGTGCTGGGGCCGAAAGAGGGGCTTGCGCTGATCAACGGCACCCAATTTTCCACCGCCTGCGCGCTTGCTGGCCTGTTTGGCGCATGGGACTGCGCGCGCGCGGCGATTGTCACTTCGGCCATGTCCACCGATGCCATTATGGGGTCAACCGCGCCCCTAAACCCCGCCATCCACGCCCTGCGCGGCCATGCGGGGCAAATCGACGTGGCCCGCGCTATGGCCACCCTGCTGGATGGCAGCGCCATTCGCGAAAGCCACCGCGTGGGGGATACCCGTGTGCAAGACCCCTATTGCATCCGCTGCCAGCCCCAAGTCACTGGCGCGGCGGTTGATCTTTTGCGCTTTGCCGCCCGCACGCTGGAGATTGAGGCGAACGCCGTCACCGATAACCCCTTGGTGATTGTGGAAACGGGCGAGATTTTGTCAGGCGGAAACTTTCATGCCGAACCCGTGGCCTTTGCCGCCGACCAAATCGCGATTGCTATCGCCGAAATTGGGGCCATATCACAGCGCCGCATCGCGCTGATGGTTGACCCGACCCTGTCGTTCGATCTGCCGCCCTTCCTTACCCCAGCCCCCGGCCTAAACTCTGGCCTGATGATTGCCGAGGTGACATCGGCAGCCCTGATGAGCGAAAACAAGCATTTGGCCAACCCGTGCAGCACCGACAGCACACCAACATCTGCCAACCAAGAAGATCATGTTTCCATGGCCGCCCATGGCGCGCGGCGGCTGAAACGCATGGTCGCCAATTTGGATATGATCTTGGGGATCGAGGCGATTTGCGCCGCCCAAGGGATTGACGGGCGCGCGCCCTTGCAAACTGCCGCCCCCCTGCGCGCGGCTCTTGCCACGTTGCGCCAGCGCGTCGCCACCCTTGGCCAAGACCGCTATCTTGCCCCCGATTTGCAGGCAGCGGCGGATATGGTCGCCTCTGGCGCACTGGCAAATGCCGCTGGGATGGAGATCGCGCTATGATCGAGGTGACGCGCGGGAACAGCCCCCTGATCCTTGGCCTGCCCCATACAGGAACCGATATTCCAGCAGATTGCCTTGGCGCGCTGAATGACACTGGCCGCGCCATGGCCGATACCGATTGGCATATCGAAAAGCTGTACGCAGGGCTGGTGGACGGGGCTACTTCCGTGCGCACACCCATCCACCGCTATGTCATCGACGTGAACCGCGACCCAAGCGGAATAAGCCTATATCCTGGCCAAAACACCACGGGCCTGTGCCCGACAACCGATTTTGACGGGCGGACGATTTACCTTGCGGGGCAGGAACCCGATGCCGCCGAAATCGCCCGCCGCACCGCCGCCTATCACGCCCCCTATCACACCACATTGGCCGCCGAGATCGCGCGCATCAAGGCGTTGCACGGCTTTGCCATTTTGTACGATTGCCATTCTATCCGCAGCGAAATTCCGTTCCTGTTTGATGGCACCCTGCCCGATTTTAACATCGGCACAAACAGCGGCGCATCTTGCGCGCCTATGATTGAAACCTTGGTTCATAGCCGCGTCCAAGCGGCAGCGGGTTATACCAGCATCTTGAATGGCCGCTTCAAGGGTGGGTGGACAACCCGCCATTATGGCCACCCATCGGGCGGGGTTCACGCCATTCAAATGGAACTGGCGCAGCGCACTCATATCACCGAGGCCCCACCTTGGGCCATTGACCGCCCCCGCTTTGATGCCCTGCGCGAACATCTGCGCGCCATCTTAACCGATCTACAAAATTGGAGACCGCAATGACCGATCCCCGCAATCCTGCCCCCCTTAATCTTGACCGCCACAATACCCGTGTTGTCATGTCCGCCACAGGCAGCGTGCGCACCGCAAAGTCTTGGCAGACCGAGGCGGCAATGCGGATGCTGATGAACAACCTGCATCCCGATGTGGCCGAAAACCCTGCCGAATTGGTGGTCTACGGCGGCATTGGCCGCGCCGCGCGAACTTGGGCGGACTTCGACAGCATCATCGCGAGCCTGAAAGATTTGGAAGACGATGAAACGCTGGTTGTCCAATCGGGCAAACCCATTGCCATCATCAAAACCCACCCCGATGC
The DNA here is from genome assembly GCA_964200865.1 of Cypionkella sp. GTDB lineage: Bacteria > Pseudomonadota > Alphaproteobacteria > Rhodobacterales > Rhodobacteraceae > Cypionkella. Next base: position 2,864 of record CAXNEP010000184.1, read on the forward strand.
CCCGCGCGTGCTGATTGCCAATTCCAACCTTGTGCCGCATTGGGCAACTTGGGATCATTTTAATGAACTCGATAAAAAGGGGCTGGCCATGTACGGCCAGATGACGGCGGGCAGTTGGATTTACATCGGCACCCAAGGCATTGTGCAGGGCACGTATGAGACCTTTGTCGAGGCGGGCCGCCAACATTATGGCGGCAACCTAAAAGGGCGATGGATTTTGACAGGCGGGCTTGGCGGTATGGGCGGCGCGCAGCCGCTTGCCGCCGTTATGGCGGGGGCCTGCTGTTTGGCGGTGGAATGCAACCCCGATAGCATCGATTTTCGCCTGCGCACGCGGTATGTCGATCAAAAGACAGACAGTTTAGACGAAGCCTTGGCGATGATCGAGGCTTGGACAAAGGCGGGCGAGGCGAAATCTGTGGGCCTTCTGGGCAATGCCGCCGATGTCTTCCCAGAACTTTATCGGCGCGGCGTGCGCCCCGATATCGTCACCGACCAAACATCGGCACACGATCCGCTCAACGGCTATTTGCCCCAAGGCTGGAGCATTGCCGAATGGAAAGCCCGCCGCGAAAGTGACCCCAAATCGGTGGAACGCGCCGCCCGCGCCAGCATGAAAACCCATGTCGCAGCCATGGTGGATTTTTGGAACGCAGGGGTTCCCACGCTGGATTACGGAAATAACATCCGCCAAGTGGCGCGGGACGAGGGGCTGGAAAACGCCTTTGCTTTCCCGGGCTTTGTGCCCGCCTATATCCGCCCGCTGTTTTGCCGTGGCATTGGCCCCTTTCGCTGGGTCGCGCTATCGGGCGATCCGCAGGACATCTACAAGACCGACCAAAAGATGAAGGAACTGTTCCCCGAAAACAAACACCTGCACAACTGGCTGGACATGGCGCGGGATCGTATCGCCTTCCAAGGTCTGCCTGCCCGCATTTGCTGGATTGGGCTGGGGGATCGCCACCGCGCAGGTCTGGCCTTTAACAAGATGGTCGCATCGGGCGAACTTTCTGCCCCTGTTGTCATTGGCCGCGACCATCTGGACAGCGGATCCGTCGCCAGCCCCAACCGCGAGACGGAAGCCATGCGCGATGGGTCTGATGCCGTGTCCGATTGGCCGCTGCTGAACGCGCTGGTCAACACAGCATCGGGTGCAACATGGGTGTCGATCCACCACGGCGGCGGGGTGGGCATGGGGTTTTCCCAGCACGCAGGCGTGGTGATTGTGGCCGACGGCACGCCAGAGGCCGCCAAGCGGTTGGAGCGGGTACTGTGGAACGACCCCGCCAGTGGCGTGTGGCGCCATGCCGATGCAGGCTATGCGGATGCCGTGGCCTGCGCGCGTGAGAATGGGCTGCGCTTGCCGCGTATATTAGGCTAGCGCCGCCTGCGCCGCAGCCCGTATGGCGCGGATATTCTCGCCATAGGGCGCGGGGTTGCCCACTGATCCGCCGCGAAACACCGCCGATCCAGCAACCAAAACATCAGCCCCCGCCGCCGCCATCAAAGGCGCGGTGGTGGGATCAATCCCGCCATCAATTTCAATATGCACAGGGCGATCCCCGATCATCGCGCGCAGGTCGCGCACCTTGCCTGACATATCAATAAATTTCTGCCCCCCGAATCCTGGGTTTACCGTCATCACGCAAACCAAATCGGCAATGTCCAAAAGATGCGCAACGGCGCTGGCAGGGGTTGCAGGGTTCAGCGCCACGCCTGCCTTCATGCCCGCTGCGCGAATGGCTTGCAGGCTGCGGTGAATATGCGGCCCAGCCTCGACATGGGCAGTTAAAATATCTGCCCCCGCTTTGGCAAAAGCCTCGATAAAGGGATCGACTGGCTCAATCATAATATGCACATCCATCACCGTTTTGACATGGCGGCGAAAGGCGGCAACGGCAGGCGGGCCAAAGGTGATATTGGGCACAAAATGCCCGTCCATTACATCAATATGCACCCAATCAGCGCCCTGCGCCTCGATCGCCTGAATTTCGCGGCCAAAATCGGCGAAATCGGCAGATAAGATGGATGGAGCGATCTTGATGCGGCGGTCAAAGCTCATGGCCTGCGTCCTTAAAAAACTCATCCTTTGCATAGACGAAGCCGCGCGCCCGTCAAGCGGTGCTATTTTGCAAATCCTGCATGTTTGCCCCATTCATGCGCATCGCGGATCATCTGGTCCATCGTGCTGCGTTTGGGCCGCCAGCCCAGCACCGTGCGCGCGCGGTCTGATCCCGAAACCAACGCCGCCGCATCGCCCGCGCGCCGTTCGCCATACACAACGGGCACGGGGCGGTTGGTAACTGCGCCCGCCGCTGCAATCACCTCGCGCACGGAAAATCCCGCGCCCGACCCAAGGTTGAACGCCGTGCTGCCGCGCCCATCCATCAGCCAATTCAACCCC
>CAXNEP010000185.1:0-5233 GCA_964200865.1 Cypionkella sp.
CCTCTTGCCCGCGCAGCCAATCCTCGTCGGAAATGTCCAGCAGCGCCCCACGCGGCCCGTGGCCCGCGCTGTTCACCAAAACATCCACCCGCCCCCAGCGCGCCATCGCCCCATCGACCAGCGCGGCAATCGCGGCCGCGTCTTGGTTCGACCCCGTCACCCCAAATCCAGACAGCGCCGCGCCCAGCGCCTCGCCCTTACCAGATGAGGATAGTATACCAACGCTATAGCCATCGGTCGCCAGCCTGCGCGCGCAGGCAGCGCCCATGCCAGACCCGCCTGCGGTGATCAGGGCGACCTTCACATCAAACCCCCGCCACAATTTCGCCCGACCGCTGCACAGGCCGCGGCGCTGTCAGGTCTTTCCACTGGCTCAGTGCGCGGTTCACCGCAGGCTTTGGCTCGCGCGCGACAAACTTGCCGTGCCCCTCGCCCGCATGAACCTTCCCCGCCTCCCACGCCAGCCGCCCGCGTGTCAGGGTAAAGCGCGGCAGGCCCGTTACCTTTTGCCCCTCGAACACATTGTAATCAATGGCAGATTGCTGGGTGCTGGCCGCAATGGTTTTGCTGGCATTCGGATCCCACACCACCAAATCCGCATCCGCCCCCACCAAAACCGCGCCCTTTTGCGGATAACAGTTCAGGATTTTGGCGATATTGGTGCTGGTCACGGCTACAAATTCATTCATCGTCAACCGCCCCGTATTCACCCCATGCGTCCACAGCATCGGCATCCGATCTTCCAGCCCGCCCGTCCCATTTGGGATTTGCGCGAATGATTGCAGGCCAAAGCGTTTCTGCTCGGTCGTGAACGCGCAATGATCAGTTGCAACAACCGAGAGCGAGCCCGACTGCAGCCCCGCCCACAAACTATCCTGATGCGCCTTATTGCGGAAGGGCGGCGACATCACGCGCCGAGCGGCATGGTCCCAATCGGGGTGGAAATATTCGCTTTCATCCAGCGTCAAATGCTGGATCAACGGCTCGCCCCACACCCGCTTGCCCGCCGCGCGCGCACGGCGGATGGCTTCATGGGCCTCTTCGCAGGACGTATGCACCACATACAGCGGCACCCCCGCCATATCGGCAATCATAATCGCGCGGTTCGTCGCCTCGCCCTCCACCTGCGGCGGGCGGGAATAGGCGTGCGCCTCTGGCCCCGTGTTACCCGCAGCAATCAACTTGGCCGTCAGTTCCGCCACCACATCGCCGTTCTCGGCGTGAACCATCGCCAAACCACCAAGGTCGCCCACACGGCTGAACGATTGATACATCTCATCATCATTCACCATCAACGCGCCCTTATAGGCCATAAAGTGCTTGAAGGATGTCATCCCCGCCTTGACGGACAGGGCCATATCCTCAAACATCTTCTCGCCCCACCATGTCACCGCCATGTGATAGGAATAATCGCAATGCGCGCGGGTGGATTTGTTGTGCCACATCTGCGCCGCATCCATCAGGCCCTGACCTTGGGCAGGCAGCACAAAATCCACCACCATCGTCGTGCCGCCTGACAGCGCCGCGCGGGTTCCCGACTCGAAATCATCGCTGGAATAAGTGCCCATAAAGGGCATTTCCAAATGCGTATGCGGATCAATCCCGCCTGGCATGATGTAACAGCCCGTGGCATCAAGGGTCTTATCCCCCTTCAGCCCCTGCCCGATGGCGGTGATCTTGCCGCCTTCAATCAGCACATCGGCCTTGTAGGTGAGGTCGGCGGTAACGATAGTGCCGTTCTTGATGATGGTAGTGGTCATGCTTCACCTTTTCCAGCTTTTGCTATTGTTTGTTTAATTTGCGCGCTTTCGTGAAATGCGCGCGCAAGAACCAAAACCATGTTCACAGCGTCACGCTTTTCTAAAGTGACCTCAAAAGTGCTTTCTTTGCCATCGGGGCCATCACGAAGGGTGACAGTGTTGCCTGTAAATTCAATTCTCGCGTGAGCAATTGAGTTTCTCAAAGATCGCAGAAAGGACATTGAAATTTGTTCTTTGATCGTTTCTATAAGTTGATCATCTTTTTTCGCTCTCTCAACTACTATTTCGAGTAGACCATCTCGTTTCCAAATTTCTCTTGGAAAAACCAACATCGTATAAAGCATTCCAAGCAATCTAGTTTCCCAATGCAAAACAACGCCGCTTTTCTTCATATTGAAACGCGGAAGGACTGCCGCCGATGCCTTAGCAAGTCCAATGTTTTTGGCTAATGCTTCTTCGACAACATAATGATCTACAAATGCAGCTGTTGGGATGAAATCATTATCAACCATCACCCCACCACCTCCGCCACCTCAAGACACGCATGCAGCAAAACATCCGCCCCCGCCGCCGCCCATTCGGGGGATATCTCCTCGGCCTCATTATGGCTTAGCCCCCCCACACAGGGGCACATAATCATCACCGTCGGGGCCACGCGGTTTGTCCAACACGCATCATGCCCAGCGCCTGAAATGATATCCATATGGGCGTGACCTAACCGCTCTGCCGCGCCGCGCACGACCTTGACCAAGGCAGGGTCAAAGGTCACAGGGTCGAAATGGCCGACAGGTTCAATCGCACACCCCAGCCCCGATTCCGCCGCCACGGCATAGGCCGCGCGTTCCACCTCGCCGCGCATCAAATCTAACTTGCCCTGTTCGGGCGAGCGGATATCCACCGTAAAAATCACCTTGCCTGGAATAACATTACGACTGTTCGGAAATACCTTCACCTGCCCCACCGCGCCCACGGCATTGGGCTGATGCGCCATCGCGATCTGATGAACCCGCTCGGTGATCCGCGCCATGCCAAGGCCCGCATTCACCCGCATATTCATCGGCGTGCTGCCCGTATGCGCGTCCTTGCCCGTTAGCATAATTTCCAACCACCACAGCCCCTGCCCGTGGGTGACAACGCCAATCGTCTTGCCCTCGGCCTCTAGAATCGGCCCCTGCTCGATATGCAATTCCAGCATCGCGTGCATCTTGCGCGCGCCTACCGCCTCGTCCCCCACCCAGCCAATCCGCGCCAGTTCCTCGCCAAAACTTTTGCCATCCAAATCCCTGCGCCCATAGGCATAGTCCTGCGTATGAATCCCCGCAAACACGCCCGATGCCAGCATCGCAGGGGCAAAGCGCGCGCCCTCCTCATTGGTCCAATTTGTCACCACAATCGGGCGGCGCGTCTTGATGCCAAGATCATTCATGCTGCGCACAACCTCCAGCGCGCCCAACACACCTAAGACCCCATCGTATCGCCCGCCCGTCGGCTGCGTGTCCAAATGACTGCCCATGTAAACGGGCAAAGCATCCGCATCCGTCCCTGCGCGGGTGGCAAACATATTGCCCATCGTGTCCACGCCCATGCTCATTCCAGCCTCCGCGCACCAGCGCGCAAACAGATGCCGCCCCGCGCTATCGGCATCGGTCAGGGTCTGGCGGTTACAGCCGCCCGCCACGCCTGGCCCAATCATGGCCATCTCGCCAAGACTGTCCCACAGCCGCTGCGCATTGATCCGCTGATTGGCCAAAACCGCCATGTATCGCTCCCATCCTTGGGGTCATTTGCCCCGCGCCGCGCGATTCCCCTCGCGCTGCCTTTGTGGCCAAGGCTATAGATGTTGACCATTCGGTCAACAAAATTCGCACGAATTTTCGGCAACGCGCACAGCTTGCCCAAGCTTTAGGCAGCACAGCGCAAAACCCTTGCTGCGCGGGCGCAAAATAGCATAGGCTGGCGCAGAATTTTGCCAAAGGACACCCCATGACATCGGAAAACCTGCCCTCTGCCCACGCGGTCGCCGCTGAAACCGACGCGCTGATTTTCCCCAGCTTTGACGAAGGCGATGCATGGGCCTTGGGCCGCGCCTTGGTGCAAATGGCGCAGGATGATGGCTTGGGCGTGGTCATCAACATCCGCGCCCCCGACCGCACACTGTTTCATGCAGCCTTGCCAGGTTCGGCCCCGCTGAATGACAAATGGGCCCTGCGCAAAAGCAATGTGGCGTTGATGTTTGGCAAATCCTCGCTTGAGGTGGGCTGCACCAACCGCGAAAAGGGCCAAGATCTTTCGCGCAACGGGCTTTCCAGCGCCGACTATGCCGATAACGGCGGCGCCGTGCCCGTGATGGTGGCGGGTGTCGGCGTTGTGGCGGTGGTGACCGTTTCAGGCCTGCCCCAACTGGAAGATCACGCCATGGTCGTGGCAGCCATGCGCGCGCATCTGGCCTGATTGCTCCAAATTTCCGTATCCAAGCCTAGACTTTAGCAAATTCATGCCTACCTGCGCGGGGTAACCCTGCAACGGAGGATTGAATGTTCAAAGGCCTACCCCTCGCGATGACCATGATCGTCGCCATGCTGACAGTTGTCCCTTATGTCATTATAATGGCGGCAGAATAGCCAAAACGCCCCGCCATTATCTGCGGCGGGGCAGTTTACATTTGCAAAGCGGAGCGGCTTGGGCCAGTTTGAACTCCTGACAACCCAAAGAAGCGCCGTGTCCCCAATCCCTGTTCCCAAAGCCAAAGCGCCCACCCGCATCCAAGCCCGCAACCGCGAGGTTATCTTGCAGGCGGCGCTGGAAGTGTTTGCGGCGGCGGGATTTCGCGGCGCGACGATAGATGAAATCGCCGCCCGTGCGGGCCTGTCTAAACCCAACCTCTTGTACTATTTTCCCAGCAAAGAAGCCGTGCATAACGCCCTGCTGACCCAGCTTTTGGAAACATGGCTTGACCCACTGCGCGCGATAAACCCTGCGGGCGATCCGCTAAGCGAGATCAAATCCTACGCCCATCGCAAGCTGGAACTGGCGCGTGAATACCCGCGCGAAAGCCGCCTGTTCGCCAATGAAATTCTGCAAGGCGCGCCGCGGATGCGGGGCGTGATTGAAACCGATCTGCGCGCGCTGGTCGCGGAAAAATCCGCCGTGATTGCGGCATGGATGGATGCGGGAAAAATCGCCCCCAGTGATCCCACCCACCTGATCTTTTCGATCTGGGCGCTGACCCAGCACTACGCCGATTTCGACGTGCAAGTGCGCGCTGTTTTGGGGACAGGTGTTGACCCGTTTGCGGGGGCGGACAGATATCTGGAAACCCTGCTGACGCGATTGTTGCAGGTGTAGAGGGGGGCTTTGCCCCCGCGGCCTTGCCGCTCCCCCAAGATATTTTCAGAGTTAGGAAGCAAGCAGAAGGTCTGGCCCTTCCTAACTCGCTAAATACCTTGCGGGGGGTGAGCGCAGCGAGGGGGGCC
>CAXNEP010000186.1:0-5224 GCA_964200865.1 Cypionkella sp.
CTTTGCCGCGCTGGATATGCCTGATTTGGCGGGGGGGCTAAGCGCGTAGAACAAGGCGCTTTCAGCTTTGTATCTAAGCGGTGGTTTGCTTCGCTGAAAATCTGGTTCATCGACAGCCTGCCCGCCAAAGCGTTGGCGGGCGTAAGTTCCTAAAAACGCTGCACTGGCGCGTTTTTTCGGCGCCTTGCGCCGCCAGAACTTACCCGCGAAGATCGGCACGGGCCAGCGGCAGCTAGGGCCAAAGGCACGATCCTCGCGGGGTACTCTTTACACGCCTTTGCCAGCGTTAACTGGTGGGGGGCATGTGCTGCCAAACCATCACGAGGTACAGGGTTGCCCCCAATGCCACGCAAAGCTTGGCCGCACTTCGGGTCTTGCGACCCTTGGGTATTTCCAGATCAATCAACACAACATAGCCCTCGTTACACAGGCCCTGTATGGCCCCCAAGATAGCCAGCATTGTGGCAAACTATATGCCCTCTTACGCACAATAGGTTTCCAAAACGGAAACACGGGTCGAAAGAATATACGGCAGACTTCCCCTTGCGCGCGCCATGGGGTATGGGGCTGCATACCTATTTCAAAGGCAAATGCGATGAAGTTTACCCTGTCTTGGCTGAAAGATCATTTGGATACCACCGCCGATTTGGACGTGATTCTATATGCCCTGACCGACCTTGGCCTAGAGGTGGAAGAGGTGGTGAACCCTGCCGCCAAGCTGGCCCCCTTTACCATTGCCCGAATCACCCATGCCGCCCAGCACCCCGATGCCGACAAGCTGCGTGTGTGCCGCGTGGAAACCGACGAGGGCGAAAAGCAAATCGTTTGCGGCGCGCCTAATGCGCGGGCTGGGATCACGGTGGTTTTGTGCAAACCTGGCGATTATGTGCCAGGCCTTGATGTGACGCTGGGCATTGGCAAAATTCGCGGCGTCGAAAGCCATGGCATGATGGCATCCGAACGCGAATTAGAACTGTCAGACGAGCATAACGGCATTATCGAACTGGCGAGTGGCGAGGTTGGGCAAAAGTTTATCGATTGGCTGGCGGTGAACCGCCCCGCCGTGGTTGACCCGATGATCCATATCAAAATCACCCCCAACCGCCCCGATGCGCTGGGCGTGCGCGGGATTGCGCGCGATTTGGCGGCGCGGGGGCTGGGCACGTTAAAGCCCATGCCCATTCCGCAGATTAAGGGCGGCTTTGCCAGCCCTGTGCAGGTGCAGATAGATGCGGTCCTCAAGACTAAAGGCTGCCCGCATTTCGCAGGCCGCACCATTCGCGGTGTGAAAAACGGCCCCTCGCCTGATTGGCTGGCGCAGCGGCTAAAGGCCATCGGCCTGCGTCCGATCTCGGCTCTGGTCGACATTACAAACTACTTCACCTTTGGCCTAAACCGCCCCTTGCACGTGTTTGACGTGGCGAAGGTTTCTGGCCCCCTGCGCATTGCCCCCGCCAAGGGCGGTGAGGAGTTTTTGGCGCTGGATGGCAAAACCTATACCCTGCGCGCGGGCATGATGGCGATCAGGGATGACGCTGGCGTGGAATCGCTGGCGGGCATAATGGGCGGCGAGGTTTCGGGGTGCTCGGACACCACCACCGATGTGTTTCTGGAATCGGCCTATTGGGACCCGATCACCATTGCCACCACGGGCCGCGCGTTGAAAATCAACTCGGATGCGCGCTATCGGTTCGAGCGGGGCGTTGACCCTGCCTTTACGCTGGATGGTTTGGATTTGGCCACGCAGATGATCCTTGATCTGTGCGGCGGCGAGGCCAGCGATGTGGCGCAAGATGGCGCGGCGATGGATACAACCCGCGCTTACCGTCTTGACCCAGCGCGCGTCATCTCGCTGGTGGGTATGGATATTCCTGCTGAGGTGCAGCGCAAAACGCTGATTGATTTGGGCTTTACCCTGAACGGCGATATGGCCAGCCCGCCATCGTGGCGGCCCGATGTGCTGGGCGAGGCGGATTTGGTGGAAGAGGTTGCGCGCATTGCATCCTTGACCAAACTGCAAGGCAAACCGCTGCCGCGCGCGCAAACGGGGGTTCCAAAACCCATTCTAACCCCGCTGCAAATTCGCGAGCGTATGGCGCGGCGCACGATTGCGGCGCTGGGCTATAACGAATGCGTCACCTATAGTTTCATTGACGAGCCTGCCGCCAAGATGTTTGGCGGCGGGGCTGATGCCACGCGCGTGGACAACCCGATTTCATCGGAAATGACGCATCTGCGCCCCGATTTGCTGCCGGGCCTGCTGCGCGCCGCCGCGCGCAACCAAGCGCGCGGTTTTGCCGATTTGGCCCTGTTCGAGGTGGGCCCCGCCTTTACGGGCGGCGAGCCGGGCGATCAGCATCTTCAGGCCACGGGATTGCTGATAGGGGCGAGCGCCCCGCGCGATTCCTATGGCAGCCGCCGCGCTGTGGATACTTTCGATGCCAAGGCTGATGTCGAGGCGGTTTTGGCCGCCCTTGGCGCGCCTGCACGTGTGCAAATCACGCGCAAACTGGCCCCGTGGTGGCACCCCGGGCGCGCGGGCGCAATCGGCCTTGGCCCCACCCAAATCGCCACTTTTGGCGAGGTGCATCCGCGCGTTTTGGCGGAAATGGGCGTGAAAGGCCCTGCTGTGGCCTTTACAGTGCTAATCGCCAATGTACCCCTGCCCAAGGTGAAAACCGCAACCAAACCCGCGCTGGCCCTGTCAGACTTGCAAGCGGTAGAGCGCGATTTCGCCTTTGTCGTGGATGCGCAGGTCGAGGCGCTGGTGGCCGTGAACGCCGCCATTGGCGCGGATAAAGACCTGATCGAAACGGTGCGTGTGTTCGACCTGTTCGCGGGCGAGCGTGCAGAGGCGCAGATGGGCGCAGGCAAAAAGTCGATTGCGCTGGCGGTGCGGTTGCAGCCGAAAGACAAAACCTTGACCGATGCCGAGATTGAAGCGGTATCAGCCAAGGTGATTGAAAAGGTAACAAAGGCAACGGGCGGCAGCCTAAGGGCCTAGGGATAAGGGGGCTATTTGCCCCCCAATTTCGCCCTTAGCTTGGCCCAAAGCCCTTTTGCACCCGTGGCCGCGCCTTCGGCGCGGTTTTCTACCCCGTCCCACGTTTCTTGCACTTCGGCAATCATCGGCTCGACCCGCCGCGCCACAAACTGTTGCCATTTTCTGCGCAGATACAGGGCTAGCGCGGCGATAACCACCAAAAGCCCGATGTTGAAATAGGGGATGATAAACACATCAGGCCCTGCCACGTCGCGGATGCTGACGGCGTTGGGGAAAATCGACAAAAGCTCGCTGCGCCAACCGTAATGCCTGACCGCCACCCATTTGGGGGCTGCGGATGTTGATCTGGCATCATCGGCCTGCGTTTGTAGGCTGGCAGTGTCAAACTTGAAATAAAATGGCCAGCCCCAACCCGTATCTTGGTTGCGGTACACCATCGGGTTGCCGTTTGGCAAAATCGCTTGGATAAACTGCACATCGCGCGTGGTGGCCGTGGTGGCATCGCCAGAATCGTTCCAGAAAATCCGTGTCCAACCTTCAAAATCTTGGCGTTCTTGATAGGTGCCCACGACGCGCACAATGTCGTGCTGCGGCAAGGTATAGTGCAAAAACCCCAGCGCAATCAGCGCGATCAGGCCGCGCACAGTCCATTTGATGATGTTTAGCATAGCGCGCTCCTTGGGGTTTGCCTGCCATCTATATTGGGCATTGGGCCTGCCCCTACAAGGGGCGGGTTAGACGGGAATATTATCGATCAGCCGCACCCCATCCAGCCAAGCGGCGGCCAACAGTCGGGCGGTTGACGTCGGGGCTGTCAGGGGTTCCAAGCTGTCCGCATCGCGCAGGTCGACATAATCGATGCTGTCAAAGCCTGCGGCCAGAACGGTGGCGGCACAGGTCTCTAGCGCGCCCGTTTTGCCTGCGCGCAGATCGCTGGCGGCGCGGGTCATGGCCGCATAAAGCGCGGGGGCAATGGCGCGGGCGCGCGGCGATAGGCGCGTGTTGCGTGATGACATGGCAAGGCCGTCGCCCTCGCGCAGCGTCTCGCAGCCGATCACGGTAATGGGCAGATTCAGGTCAGCCACCATGCGCCGAACCACTTGTAATTGCTGCCAATCTTTTTGCCCGAAATAGGCGCGGTCGGCGCGTGACATTCCAAAAAGTTTGGCCACAACGGTTGCCACACCATCAAAATGACCAGGGCGGGAAGACCCCTCTAGCGGGCCAGCCACGCCCGCAACCGAAACGGTGGTCGCAAAGCCAAGCGGATAGACTTCTTCGGGGGGCGGGGCGAACAGTACATCTACGCCCGCCTGCTGCAACAGCGCTAAATCCGCCGCTTCGGTGCGGGGGTATTTGGCCAGATCGGCGGGGTTGTTAAATTGTTTGGGGTTGACGAAAATCGTCGCAATTACCCGCGCGCAATCGGCCTGCGCGGCCCGCACCAAAGACAGGTGCCCCGCGTGCAGCGCGCCCATCGTTGGGACAAGCCCCACGATATCGCCTGCGCTGTGCCAGCGGGCAATACTTGCGCGCAGGTCGGATACTTTGCGCACTATTTCAGTCACTTAGGTGCCTTTGGTGCAGCATCAGCAAAGCCATGTTCGGAGGCGGGAAAGGCGCGGGCGCGCACGTCTGCGGCATATTGAGCAATCGCCGCATCTGCCAAATTGCCCAAATCGGCATAGCGTTTGACGAATTTTGGGCGAAAGTCGGTGAACATGCCCAGCATATCATCCACCACCAAAACCTGCCCGTCGCAATCTACCCCTGCGCCAATGCCGATGGTGGGAATATCCAGCGCCTTGGTGATGCGGGCGGTCAGACCAACGGGCACTTTTTCCAGCACCACGGCAAAGGCACCTGCGGCCTGCACGGCCAAAGCATCCGCCATCACGCGGTCAGCCTCTCCATCGCGGCCCACCACTTTGTAGCCACCCAGCGTGTTGACGGCCTGCGGGGTTAGGCCAATATGCGCCATAACGGGCACACCGCGTGCGGTTAAAAATGCAATGGTATCAGCCATATGCGCGCCGCCCTCTAGCTTGACCGCAGGCGCGCCGGTTTCCGCCATCAGCCGTGCGGCGTTGCGATAGGCCTGCTGCGGACCCTCTTCGTAACTGCCAAAGGGCATGTCGATAACAGCCATAGCGCGGGTCAGGCCGCGCAGCACGGCGCGGCCGTGCAAGATCATCATCTCCAGCGTTACGCCCAGCGTAG
>CAXNEP010000187.1:0-5222 GCA_964200865.1 Cypionkella sp.
TCAGATCGTATTTATACTTGGCCCACCAACAGCCGATAAAACCGTCCGCCAGCGCCATGCCAAGGCGCGCCAGAATATCGGCGGTGCGCAAAGCGTCCATCGTATCACGCTCGGCAATCTGCAAGACAATCGAAATCCAGTGCCCAGGCGGGGTGGGGGACAGCATCGGATCATCCGACCAGAACCGCGCGATGGTTTTTTGGTCGGGCGTCAGGGTTTTGGACGTATCATAAACCACCATCGCCTGCGCGTAAAATTCGGACGCGGGGTCTTCGCTGTATTCGGGGTGGTCTGCAATGCCGCAGGCGCTGCCAGACGGGGCGGCAAAGGTGCGGTTACTGCCCCATGTTGGCAACAGCGGGAATTGCTGTTGGCGCACCAGCGCCGTGGTGGGCACCCAAGAGCTGGGCTTGCCGCCGAGTGTATACTCCATCGGAAAGCCCATATTTTCCACAACCGCGCCGCCATCGTTTTGCGACCAGTTACAGATGTGATCGGCCACGGCAAGGCCATAGGCGGCAGATGCCTCATCAGGCTTGCCCATGGCGCGGGCCATCGCATCCATCGCGCGCTGGCCTGTGGGGCCCGTGTTGCCAAAGAAATTCGCAATCGCTTCGGTCAACGCGGCGTTTAGCGCGGCCGCATCATCCACCCCTTCGGGGCGCGGCGGCAATGCGGTTAGCCCATTGACCTGCCCTGCCAGCGATTGATAGCCCTGCGCGCCCGATGCCAGCACCTCATACGCTGTAATGCCCAAATAGGCAAAGGCGCGGCTGGCGACGGGCGGCGAATAGGTGGCGGTGTGCCGCACCAATTCCAGCACCAGTTTATACCAATTCAGCAAAACTCCCCGCGCATCGGTGGCTGCAAAAGCAGGCCATGCAGGGGCGGTTAGGCTGGCGGCAGACAGGGCCAGAAAGGTGCGGCGTTTCATATCATACGAACCTATTCCAAAGGTTTTCCAGACGTTCTTGACGGCCAGATTTGGGCTGTGGTTCAATCCCTTCACTGGTGACGCGGGCGGCGGCATCCTCTAGGCTGCCTTTCAGCATGGCCTGCGCGGCGGGGGTTTGCCAGCCTGCATAGCGGGTGTCGCGCGCGGCCTCCATCTCTCCGCTTTCCAGCAGCGCTGCGGCAGATTTCAGCGCCCGCGCGCAGGTGTCCATCCCGCCGACATGGGCCAAGATCAAATCTTCCGCATCCAGCGACTGGCGGCGCACTTTTGCGTCAAAGTTTGTCCCGCCCGTGGTATAGCCGCCCGCGCGCAGAATTTCATAAAACGCCACGGCCTTTTCGGCGTGGTTGTTGGGGAATTGGTCGGTGTCCCAGCCCGATTGATAATCGTTGCGGTTCATGTCGATTGACCCGAAAATACCCAGCGCCGCCGCCGTGGCAATTTCATGTTCAAACGAATGGCCCGCCAAAATCGCATGGCCCTGTTCGATGTTGGTCTTGACCTCTTTTTCCAGACCGAAATCTTTCAGGAACCCGTACACCGTGGCCACGTCATAATCATACTGATGCTTGGATGGTTCCTGCGGCTTAGGCTCGATCAAAATCGCGCCTTTAAAGCCGATTTTGTATTTGTATTCGACCACTTGCTGCAAGAAACGGCCTGCATGGGCGCGCTCGGCCGCAAGGTCGGTGTTCAGCAGGGTTTCATACCCCTCGCGCCCGCCCCACAGCACATAGTTCTGCCCGCCCAGTTTCAGCGTGGCATCCATATTCGCCTTTACCGTGGCGCTGGCATAGGCGTAAACATCTGGATCGGGGTTGGTGGCCGCGCCCGACATCCAGCGGCGGTGCGAGAACATGTTCGCCGTGCCCCACAGCAGTTGGGTTTTATGCGTGGCCTGCTTTTCGGCCAGATAATCGACCATCACATCCAAGTTACGCTTGGACTCGGCAAAATTTGCACCCTCAGGCCGCATATCGGCATCGTGAAAGCAATAGAACGGCGCGCCAAGAATATCGAACATCTCGAACGCCACATCGGCCTTTAGCCGCGCCAAATCCATGCTGTCGCCAAACCAAGGGCGATCAAAGGTCTGCCCGCCGAACGGGTCGCCCCCAGGCCAAGCAAAGCTGTGCCAATAGGCCACGGCAAAGCGCAGATGATCTTCCATCCGCTTGCCCAAAATCACCTCATCAGGGTTATAATGGCGAAAGGCGAATTCGTTTTTGCTGGCGGGGCCTTCGTATTTGACGGCAGGGATGCCTTTGAAAAAGTCAGACATATCAGTTCCTTAGGATATACCAAGAATGGCGGATTGGGCGGCAAGATAGCGGGCATGGCCTGCATCGAATGCGGCGGTAAGGGTGGGGTCAGGCAGGATTTGGCGCGCGATTTTGGGCAGGGTGGCTATTTCTGCCCCCGCGCCAGTGGCCGCCATAATCGCCAGCCGCGCTGCGCCAAATGCCCCGCCAAAATCGCCCGAAACGGGCAGCGATATGGGGCAGTTCAGCGCGGTGGCGATGGCCGACAGCCAATAATCGCTGCGCGATCCGCCGCCCACGGCCAGCAGATTTTCAATGCGCGTGCCAGTGGCAGCCAGCGCATCCGCGCAATCGCGGATGGCAAAGGTCACGCCTTCTAGCACTGCGCGGGTGCCGCCCATGCGGTCTGTGGCATGTTCCAGCCCCGTAAACGCCCCGCGAATAGACGCAGAGTTTAGCGGCGTACGCTCCCCCCCAAGATAGGGCAGGAAGGTGGTTTTGCTGGGGGCTTGCAGCGCGCCCAACTCGCCCGTCAGCGTTGCTGCATCCGCACCCACAAGGTTTGCATACCAGTTCAGCGCATCGGTTGCGGCCAAAATCACGCCCATCTGGTGCCATGTATTTGGCAGTGCATGGCAGAACGTATGCACCGCCGTGGCAGGGTCGGGCTGATAGCCCGCATTGGCGGCAAACAGCACGCCCGAAGTGCCAAGGCTAACAAACGCCTCGCCAGCGCGCACCACGCCCACACCCACACCCGATGCGGCGTTATCCCCGCCCCCACCCGCAATGACCACGCCCTTTGACAGGCCCCAGCGCGTGGCCAAAACCTCGCGCAAATGACCCGACACTGCGGAACCTTCGACCAGTGACGGCATATGATCGCGGGTCAGCCCTGTCGCCGCCAGCAGATCATCTGACCAATCGCGCGCGCCCGTATCCAGCCATGACGTGCCCGCCGCATCGGACATTTCGGCCACATGCGCGCCTGTCAGCCACAGGCGCAGGTAATCTTTGGGCAGCAAAACCTTTGCGATTCTGTCCCAGATTTTCGGCTCGTGCGCGCGCACCCAAGCCAGTTTGGGCGCGGTAAAACCCGGAAATACAATATTTCCCGACACCGCACGAAACGCAGGGTTTGCGTCCATTGCTGCCGCTTCGGCATGGCTGCGGGTGTCGTTCCACAGGATGCAGGGGCGCAAAACCTCGTCCGATTTATCTAGCAAAGTCGCGCCGTGCATATGGCCAGACAGACCAATGCCGCGCACCTTTGAAAGGCCATGTGCGGCCAGCTGATCCATCACCACCTCGGCCGCAGAAATCCAATCGGCGGGCAGTTGTTCGCTGTACCCATCCTGCGGGCGCTGCACGTTCAAGGGCGCAGTCGCCTCGGCAAGCACGCGCTGGTTGTCATCAATCAGGATGCCTTTCAGCCCCGATGTCCCCAAATCAAGACCGATATACATTATGCGGCCTTGGCGGGTTTCTTGCCCATAATGATCATGCCCAAAATGTCATCATCGGTCACTTCGTTCACATTCACAGTGCCCACGCGCTGGCCGTTTTTCATCACAACAGCGCGGTCGCACAGTTTCATGACGTTGTGGATGTCATGTTCAATCAGGAAAATGCCAAGACCCTGCTTTTTCAGCTCTTGGATCAGTTCCGAGACCATCTGCGTCTCGTGCGGGCCAAGGGCGGCGGTAGGCTCGTCCATAATCAGGATTTTGGCGTTGAAATACACCGCGCGGGCAATGGCGACCGATTGGCGCTGACCGCCCGAAAGGGCAGACACAGGCACGTTAAACTTGCGGAAATTCGGGTTCAGCCGCGCCATGATTTTGCGGGTTTCAGCCTCCATCGCGCTGTCGTCCAGAAAACCGCCTTTGCCGATGATTTCGCGGCCAAGGAACAGGTTGGACGCTGCATCCAAATTATCCGCCAAAGCCAGCGTTTGATAGATGGTTTCAATGTTCTGCGCGCGCGCATCGCGGGGGTTGTTGATATCCACCCGCTCGCCATTGATGAATATCTCGCCCGCGTCTTTCTGATACGCGCCCGACAGGCATTTGATCAGCGTTGATTTGCCCGCGCCGTTATGGCCCAGCAGGCCCACAACTTCGCCTGGGTGCAAATCAATGGTCACATTATCAACCGCCTTGATCCCGCCGAAGGAAATCGAAATGTTGCGCATTTCGACCAGAGGAGTTCCTGTGTTTGTCATGGTCATCCCCTATTTCACAGCTTTGTTGTAAAGATTATCCAGATACACAGCCAAAACCAGCGCCGTGCCAACCACGATAGACCGATAAGACCCGTCACCAAACCCAATCAGCACCATGCCCGTTTGCAGCGATGCCATGATGAAGGCCCCGATGATTGCGCCGTAAATCGTGCCAATCCCCCCTGCCAGCGAGGTGCCCCCGATCACCGCTGCGGCAATCACGTACAGCTCGTCCAAAGTGCCCAGCGCGTTGGTGGCCGAGTTTAGGCGCGCCGAAGAGATCACCGCAGATATACCCGCAAGCAGCCCCATCAGCGAAAAGATCTTGACCGTCATCCAGCGGGTATCAATCCCCGCCAGCGATGCGGCTTCGGGGTTGCCGCCAATGGCAAAGACATAGCGGCCAAAGCGGGTGCGGGTCATCAAAATGGTCATCGCAATCGCAACGCCCGCCATGATCAGCACAGGAATGGCAAAGCCATGGCTGATGAAGGTGGTTTCGGGGTCTAGCGTCAGGCCATTTGCCGCCGCATAATCTTTCACAATGCCCTTGGGCCAAGGATAGGCGTCCACCACCAGCACCGCGCCAATCAGCGCGCCGCAGCCCATAAGGGTAACAACCACATCGCCCCAAATTGGACGCAGTTTAATCTGGTGTTTGATGCGGGCAGAGCGGCCCGAATAGATCGCCCAAATAATGGCGACGCAGCCCAGAATGCCAACAATCCAGCTGCCCGTGCCGCCCACAGCGCCATAAGGCCCACCGCCCAGCAGGGCAAAG
>CAXNEP010000188.1:0-5185 GCA_964200865.1 Cypionkella sp.
GCCCCTTACACTGGCATCCGCAGAATTTCTTGATACGCCTCGACCACGCGGTCACGCACTGTTGCCACGGTATCAATCGCGGTTTGCGATGAGGCGAGGGCGGCCACCAGCGAATGCGGATCGGCCCCCCCCGTCATTGCCGCGCGGGCGGTTTGTTCGCCCTGCATCAAGGTATTGGTAAAGTTCCCCGCCATTTGGGCAAAACCGCCCTCTACCCCGCCCTGTTTTGGGGCAGGGGCCACTGCCGTTTTGGCAGTGGCATAGCTTTGGCTGGCTAAAGCGTTTCTGATATCCATTCTGGATCTCCTTACCGACGCAACAATTCAAACAGGCTTTGCGTCATCTGCCGCGCCTGATCGAAGATTTTTAAATTGGCCTCATAGCTGCGCTGCGCTTCGCGCGCGTCAGCGATTTCGATCACCAGATCGACGTTCGATCCATCATAGTGACCCGTTTCATCGGCCAAGGGGTTGCCTGGATCATACACCCGCGCGAGCGGGCTTTGATCCAGACGCACGCGGGTGGTTTCCACCTGCCCGCTGTCCATCGCTTCTTTGAAGCCGATGGTTTTTCGATGATAGCCCGTTGTATCGGCATTGGCGATGTTTTCAGAAACATGCCGCAGACGGCGGGCCTGCGCCTCCATTCCAGAGGCGGCAAGGGAAAGGGTGTTGAATAAATCAGCCATGTCTCACCTATCCCTGACGGCCAAGCGAGGCGCGGATGATGGAGGACGTGTTGCGATAAATGGCCAGCGCCATTTCGTGATCTTGCCGCGCACTGGCGGCTTTGACCATTTCCTGCTCGATCGAAACGGAATTGCCATTGGGCGCGCCAGCGAGCGATTTGCGGCGCAGCTCAATAGGTGGCACCTCACTGCCCGCATCGCCCGTAAGATGGCCCGCGCGCGTTGCGCGCATTTCCGTCTGTTTTGCGTTTTGCGCATAACTTTCGGCAAAGCTGGCAACATCGACTGCGCGATAGCCAGGCGTGTCGGCGTGGGCCACGTTTTGTGCCACAACAGACAGCCGCGCACCTGCATGCGCCGCCATCGCCTGTGCCATTCTGGTCAGCTCTAATTTCTCAAACATCGGGGCTTCTCCCTCGATTACCTTCACTAAGCTTTAAGGGTGATTCCTTTAGAAAGAGTAAGCGAATCCAGAAGGGGCAAAAAATGCGCGGAATTTTCGACGGATTGTTGGCACAGCTCGAAGAGGTGCGGGTAAGCGCGCCTTTGGGGCGGGTGGCGGCGGTTACGGGGTCAAGCTTGCGCGTGGTGGGGCTGGAGGAGGCGGCGCGCCAAGGCGACCGCGTGATGATTGCGGAAAAACTGGCGGGCGAGGTTATTGCGATGGATGGCGCGGGGCTGCTGGTCATGGCAGATGGCGTGGCCGATGGCATCGCGCTGGGGGCCGAGGTGCGGTACCTGGGCGCGGCAGAAATTGCACCCGATGACACGTGGATTGGCCGCATCATCGATCCCTACGGCCAACCCCTTGATGGCCGGCCATTATTTCGGGGCCCGCGCGCGCGTTCTTTGCGCGCGGACGCCCCGCCCGCTGCGCAGCGCCGCCGTATGGGCGCGCGCCTGTCAACGGGCGTTGCGGTGTTTGACACAATGCTGCCGCTTGCGCGCGGGCAGCGGATAGGCCTCTTTGCAGGGTCGGGCGTGGGCAAATCTTCGCTGCTGGCCAAGTTCGCGCGCGGGGTCGAAGCGGACGTTGTTGTCATTGCACTGGTGGGCGAGCGCGGGCGAGAGTTGCGCGAATTTGTCGAACGGGTTTTGGGGCCAGAAGGTATGCCGCGGGCGGTTGTGGTCACGGCAACGTCGGATCAATCGGCGCTGGTGCGCAAACGCTGCGCGGCGGCGGCAATGGCGGTGGCCGAACATTTTCGCGATCAGGGGCGGCATGTGCTGCTGCTGGCCGATTCGATCACGCGCTTTGCCGAGGCGCACCGCGAAGTGGCGCTTGCGGCGGGCGAGGCGGCTTCGATGCGCGGCTTCCCGCCTTCGGTTGCCCATGCGATTATGTCTTTGGCCGAACGCGCGGGGCCAGGGCCGGAACGGTTTGGCGGGGATATCACGGCGGTGTTCACCGTGCTGGTGGCAGGGTCGGATATGGAAGAGCCGATTGCCGATATTTTGCGCGGGGTGCTGGATGGCCATGTGGTGATGGATCGCACCATTGCCGAACGGGGGCGTTACCCGGCCGTTGATCTGTTACGCTCGATTTCGCGCTGCCTGCCCCAAGCGGCAAGCCAGGCTGAGAACCGCTTGATTGGCATGGCGCGGAAGCTTTTGGGCGCGTGGGATCGCAGCGAAATGATGATCCAAGCGGGGCTTTACGCCAAAGGGTCTGATCCATTGGTCGATGCGGCGATTGCGATTTGGCCCAGTTTGGATGCGTTTTTGGCCGAAGATGCCCCGCCCGAAGGGGTAGCAGGCAGCTTTGTTGGGCTGGCCAAAGTGCTGGGCCAGCCTGCGCCGATGGCGGATACGGCGCAAAACGCTGCATAAACGGACGGGTTAGGTTGCGCCGATGCTCGCGGCAGGCGGATGCAGGTGTGTCGGTGATCGCCGATAGAATTTTTCATTTAAGTTCGCCGAGGAGCGCAACGCGACTAAGCCGAAACAGGCTTGCCGTGTGGGGCCTTGGCTGAGTGTTTCGTTTGGATTTAACCCTGCGCTAAAGCCTAAAGCCTAAAGCCGCCGATTTCGGGATGCGGTGATCGCTTGTTGCATCAAGGTCACAGCCGTATTGCCCGAACCTGATGCGCTAAAGGCGTCCATCTCGCTGCGCAGCAAATAGCGCTTTGTCAGCTTGTCCATGGTGGCGGGATCGCTAAATTGTGACACAGTATCGCTGCCAAACTGCGCCTTTGCGCGTGATTTGAAAACACTCAGTTGCAAATCCAAATCCAGTGTGGCCGTGCTGGTTGGCAGGCCCAGCGCCGTTTGAAAGGCTGTGCGCAAGGGTTTGTTACCCATGATTGTGAACCATTTGGCGTTTTCAGAACTGTTGGTTTTGGCAGCCAGTTCAGGCAATTCGCGCTGCAGGTTCAATGCGACACGAAAGTCGCTGTTTTGTGTGCCGACGGCCAATTCAAACTGACGGGTGCGGTATTGGGTGATGATCTTATCAGCAAAATCCGAGATCTTGGTACGAGGCACTGAAAAGTCGCCAAATCCAAATGTGGATGACAGTTTTTGATACTGTTTGTCGGCCAGGCGGTTCGACAGCGCATCTGTTTTCAGTGTGCCGTCTGACAGAACTTTTTGAATGAAGAATTTGTTGTTGATGTCATTGTCCAGCCCAAAGGCCCCCAGCGCCACGCGCAGCAAGCGCCTGTCATTGACCAATTGTTCTGCGGTATCGATCTTACCGATATTGGCTCGAAAATAATCTTCGTCGCGCTTATTTTGCGAAGTTGCATTCATCGTGGCCGTTTGGCTGGCCATGGTGCGGTTTAGAAACGTCCAGCCAGCATAACCTGTGGAGGGGATGGCTGGAACGTAGCTCATGCGTGGGGTACTGCCGCAAACAGACGCTCTTCGCGGGGCAGCAGGCTGCGCAGCGCTTTAAGCACTTGGTAATGCTGGTCTTCCAGCACAAATGCTGTGGCTTGTGACAGCAAAGTGCGGCTGTCATAGTCGGTCAGCACTTGGCTCAGCTGTTCAATGCCCCGCAGCAGTTGGATGCGCGCCTCCTTCGGGTCTGCATCGCCCGACAGCACCAATTGCGCGATATAGCAGACGCGGCGAACGGGGGTGTTCACCTCGTCTGGGCGAATCGCATCGCGCAGGCGCAAGATATGCGCGTTCGGGGTCATGATCGCGAGGCGCGAGCGTTTATCGCCGTTTTCGATCACCGCGCCGTTGATCAAAACCCGCTCATGCGGGCCGAGTTTTAAGACTAGTCCTGTCATGGGGTTCCTCGATCGCCGCGAAGCCCGCGCATCACGGCTGTGTTGATGTCGATCAGCACTTCGACCGAAGCCGTATCGTCGCGCACGGCGCGGCTGTGCTGTACCGAGAATTCATAAAGATAGAAAAGTTGCGCCCGCAACGGGGCGGGCAGGCCATTGGTAGGTTCGGCCACATCGGCGGCCAAAGTGGCCCAAAGGCGTAGATTGTCGTCTAAGGCGGTCATCAGACCACTGTAGTTTTGTTTGCGCGCAGCCCATGCCACAGTCAGGGCTTGGGTAACGCGGGCGAGCAGTTCGTATTCCAGCGCCCGCGGTGTTTTCTGCGGGGCTTCTGGGCGCGCATAGATAGCGCCTGCTTGGGTAGATTGGGCAAACACAGCATATCCTTCCTGGATTGCGGAGAATTACAAGAAAGGTTCGTTTTGAACCATGAAAGACGGCCGAAGGGGATTTTCCCCTTCGGCCAGATCTTTTAGCCGCGGAACAGCGACAGGATGTTTTGTGGCTGCTGATTGGCCATCGACAGCGACTGCGTCGCCAGCTGCTGCTGCACTTGCAACGCTTGCAGGCGGGCCGAGGTTTCTTCCATATTGGCGTCCACCATCGTACCGATACCCGATTTCAGGGCATCCGATAGTTTTCCCACAAATTCAGCCTGAATGTCGATTTGCTTTTGGGTCGAACCAAAGGCCGCCGCTGCATCGATCGACGTTTGTAGCAATGATTCAATCGACCCTAGGGCCGGTTGTGCGCCATTGGCTGTGGACACATCAATGCCATCTAGTGCGCCCAAAGCACCCGAACCTGCGTTCTTGAATTGGCCGCTGACAGATAGGTCTTTCGTGCCGTCATTGATAAAGGACAGAACACCTGGCGATGCGCTATCATAGTCGACCACCAAAGCGGCGATACCCAAGGCATCAACCGAGTTCTTCAAGCCCACGGCGACCAGATCAGCGACCGAGTTGTTGCCCGAGTCAATATCGGCGGCGGTGATTGTGTAGGATGCGGTCTTATCGCCAAAACGCATGCTGACTTTATCGCCTACAGCCCAAGCGGTTGCACCATCTTGCAGCGTGACTTCATCCGAGCCACCGCCCTGATCCAGTGCCAAAACGAACGTATCCGCATCGGTGGATACCAAAGCGTTACCGCCGCCAGCCGCAAAAACGTCATTGGCGGCATAGGCGCCCGTTGACAAATCTTGCGCGTTCACGGTGATCGAAGATGCTGCAACGCCCGTCGTAGACCGGTCCAG
>CAXNEP010000189.1:0-5183 GCA_964200865.1 Cypionkella sp.
ATTTCCCCATCTGGTTGAAAAAGACTTTGCAACCTTACAACTTTGTGGTTGGTGTGGGGACAGGCAATGTGGTCGTTTGCGTGGTAGTTCTGACAAAATGTCTGTATCTTTTGGCACCTCAGGGTTGCGCGGCTTGGTCACTGCGCTGACTGATGACGTGGTCAGCGGATACATTCGTGCCTTTGTTGCAGTATGCCCGATTGGATCGGGCCTGTTTATCGGGCGCGATTTGCGCGCGTCATCGCCCCAGATTGCTGAAATGGTGATCTCCGCCGCCCGTGGGGCTGGCGTGGATGTGACTGATTGCGGCGCAGCATCAACCCCTGCGCTGGCTTTGGCGGCCATGACGGCTGGCGCAGCGGCGGTGATGGTCACGGGCAGCCATATTCCGGATGACCGCAACGGGCTAAAATTCTATCTGCCGACGGGTGAAATCTCGAAAGCGGATGAGGCGGCGATTACTGCGGCCCTGCCGATGCCGCAGGCAGCGCCTGCACCGCAGATCGGCGCACTGGTGCAGGCACCCGATGTTATGGCGCAGTATATTGCGCGCTATGCCAATTGTTTTGGCCCGCAGGCATTGATGGGCCTGCGGCTGGGCGTTTATCAACATTCTAGCGTGGCGCGCGATGCGCTGATGCAAATGGTGCAGGGCATGGGGGCGCAGGCCATGGCGCTTGGCCGCGCTGCCACGTTTATTCCTGTTGATACCGAATCCGTAGACGCGAGCACAAGGGCGCAATTGGCCGCATGGGCGGCACAAATGGGTTTAGATGCCATTCTATCCACCGATGGCGATGGCGACCGTCCCCTGCTGACCGATGCGGCTGGTACGGTGATTGCCGGCGACATCTTGGGCATTCTGACCGCCCGCAGTTTGGGCGCGCAGCACATTTGCACGCCCGTTTCATCCAATTCCATGATCGAAGACATGGCCGATTTCGCGCAGATTTCACGCAGCAAAATCGGCTCGCCCTTTGTCATTGCGGCTATGCTGGCGGCGCAGACGCAGCAGGCCGGTGCCAAGGTCGTTGGGTTCGAGGCGAACGGCGGCTTTCTGCTTGGGTTTGACGCGACGGGGCCGCAGGGGCGCCTGCCCGCACTGATGACACGCGATGCTTTCTTGCCGCTGATCGCCCCCTTGGCAGCGGCGCGTGCCAGAGGTCAAAGCCTGCGCGCGATGCTGGCTGATCTGCCTGCGCGCATCACTGCGGCTGATCGTCTATCGCCCGTCAGCAAAGATGCGGCCGCCCAGTTTTTAGAAGAGTTGATGCGCAGCGAAACGGCCCGCAGCGCCTTGCTTGCACAATTGCGCCTGCCTGCACCGACGCATCTTGATGTGACCGATGGTCTGCGCCTGTCATTTTCAGGCGGACGCGTGCTGCATCTGCGCCCGTCGGGCAACGCGCCAGAATTTCGCATTTACACCGAAGCCGATAGCGACACCGCAGCGCAGGCGCTGTTGCAATCGGCGCTGTCCGCCGTGGGCGCTGCGCTAGCCATTGCGGGGGGCAAGGCGGCATGATTTACCCTGTCATCCTGTGCGGCGGTTCGGGAACGCGGCTTTGGCCGCTGTCGCGCAAAAGCTACCCTAAGCAATTCGCGCCGCTTTTGGGGGCAGAAACCCTGTTCCAATCTTCGGCGCGCCGCCTGTCGGGGCCAGAATTTGCCGCCCCCATCGTGGTAACAGGCAGCGATTTTCGCTTTATCGTCACGCAGCAATTGGCAGAAATTGGCATAACGCCCATTGCGGTGCTGATTGAACCTGCGGCGCGCAACACCGCACCTGCCGTGCTGGCCGCAACCCTTTGGGCGCTGGAACAAGACGCCGAAGCGGTGATTTTGGTCGCCCCGTCTGACCATGCCATCCCCGATGCGGCCAGTTTTTGTGCAGCCGTCTTGCGCGGATTGCCCGCCGCACAAGACGGGCAAATCGTGACCTTTGGCATTGCGCCCACGCGCCCCGAAACGGGCTATGGGTATTTGGAATTGGCCCAGCCCTTGGGCGCAGAACAGGGGGCCATGCCCCTCCACCGCTTTGTTGAAAAGCCCGATTTGGACAAGGCCCAATCAATGCTGGATGCGGGTAATTTCCTGTGGAACGCGGGGATTTTCCTGTTTCGTGCAGCCGATATGCGCGCAGCCTTTGCCGCCCATGCGCCCAATATGCTGCCCCCCGTCACCGCAGCGCTAAAGGGCGCGACTAGCGATTTCGGCTTTTTGCGACTTGCCCCCGAGGCGTGGAACACCGCCCCCGATATCTCCATCGACTACGCCGTGATGGAACATTCCAGCACCCTGTCTGCAGTGCCCTATCGTGGGGAATGGTCAGACCTTGGTGGCTGGGATTCGATTTGGCAGAAAAACGCGCCCGACGCGCGCGGCGTGGCCACGCAGGGCGCAGCAACGGCGATTGACTGCGACAATAGCTTGCTGCGGTCGGACAGTGAAGGCACCGAATTGGTGGGTATTGGCCTGAAAAACATCATCGCCGTCGCCATGAATGACGCGGTGTTGGTCGCCGATATGTCGCGCGCCCAAGATGTGAAACTGGCCGTATCGGCCCTGCGCGCCAAGGGCGCGGCGCAGGCCGAACATTTCCCCAAAGACCACCGCCCTTGGGGCTGGTTTGAAAGCCTGTCCTTGGGCGATCGGTTTCAAGTCAAACGCATCTTTGTGCACCCAAAGGCGGCCCTTTCGCTGCAATCACACCACCACCGCGCCGAACATTGGATTGTGGTACAGGGAACAGCGGAGGTGACCATTGGCGATCGGATTCAATTGATCAGCGAAAACCAATCCGTCTATATTCCACTGGGCGAAAAGCATCGGCTTTCTAACCCTGGCAAAGTAGGGCTGGTTCTGATCGAAGTGCAAACGGGCAGCTATTTGGGCGAAGATGACATCATCCGCTACGACGATGTTTACGCGCGCGGCCAAGGGGCCATGGGATGAAGTTTTTGGTCTTGGGCATGAACTAAGATCCCGAAATAATTTCAACCGCTGTCTACAGCAGCGGGATGGTCGAATTCCTGTCCAAAGCAGGCCACCACGTTCAGGTCATCACCGCCCTGCCCTACTATCCAGCGTGGAAAATCATGCAAGGCTGGCCGCGTTTTTCTTATCACGTCCGAACCGCCGAGTGTGGCGCAAGAATTGTGCATTGCCCCCTTTACGTGCCAGCGGTGCCAAGCGGGATAAAGCGTATCCTACATCATATGTCCTTTGCCATAACGGCCCTGCCAATAGCGATCTGGCGCGCGGCCACCTTTCGACCTGATCTGGTACTTGTCGTAGCGCCTTCCCTAATTTCCGCGCCTGTACCAAAGGTTGCAGGCCTAATATCTGGGGCAAAAACTTGGCTGCATATCCAAGACTTTGAAGTTGAGGCCGCGTTTGCTACGGGCCTTCTGCAAGAGAACAGTCTGATCGGACGGCTAGCAGCGCGGTTTGAACGCTGGCAACTGGCAAGGTTTGACAAGGTCAGCACCATTTCCCCGCAGATGATCGCAAAATTGATTGAAAAAGGGATTTCTAAATGCCGAGTTTACGTATTTCGCAATTGGGCGAACGTTGCCAAGGTTTCGCCCATATATGGCCCCTCGCCGCTTCGGGCGGAACTGGGGATAACAAGCGATCATGTCGTGCTGTATTCAGGCAATCTGGCCAAAAAAAACAAGGCCTAGAAATTATACCTGAAATTGCCGCGCATTTGGCGCATCGCAGCGATATCACTTTTGCCATTTGCGGCGATGGGCCGATGAAAGAAACGCTGATGGCTTTGTCAAAACCTTACAGCGCAATTGGGTTTTTTCCACTTCAACCCGTTGAAAAGCTGGGCGCCCTTTTAGGCATGGCCGACGTCCACCTTCTGCCACAGATCGCAGGTGCAGCCGATCTTGTGCTGCCATCAAAACTTACCAACATACTGGCATCGGGGCGGCCTATCTTAGCCACGGCACTGCAGGGCACCGCGCTGGCAAATGAGGTTGGCAACGCAGGGATTGTTGTGGCACCGGGCGATGCAACCGCCGCCGCAGCGGGCATCGAGATGCTTTTGGATAACCAAGCACAAGCAGTTATCATGGGCAAGAACGCACGCGCGAGGGCGCTAGCAAATTGGGACAGCGCGGCAATCTTGGCCCGCTTCGAGGCCGAGATCTGCGCGCTGGTCGCCCAGACAGGCCAAGCGCCCGCCAAAGTCATCGAAAAAGGTAATTCATGAAAAAGGCTTTGAAGTGCATGGCATTAAACGCCGCGCATCCATGTTCAATACCCAGCGAATCGATCACATCTAGACGGCAAACGCTGCGCCCAGCGCGGGGCTAGCGGAACATCGGCGGGCGGGCATCCACCCACGCGCCGCCCGCTTTGGCCGAAGCCACCGCGCTATGCACCGCCGCCATAGAGCGCGCCCCATCTGCGGCAGTTGGCAGACCATCGCGCGCGGTGCCGCGAATGGCATCTGCCAAATCGCAATAGATATTGGCCACAGCCAGCGGGAAGCCTTCTGGGTGGGCAATGGCCACGCGCGACAGGCGCTTTGCCTCGTCATAAAGGCCTGCTTCACCCTTTTCCATAATCTGCGTGCGCCCGCCGACGGGGGTATAGATCAGCTGATTGGGCTGTTCGGACGCCCAACGAAAACCGCCCGTTTCGCCAAAGACCTGAATATCAAACCCGTGCTGGCGGCCAATGGCGACGGACGATGTCCACAGCCGCCCAACGGTGCCCTTGCTCATACGGAAATTGACCATCGCGTCATCTTCCAGCGCGCGGCTGGCAATGGTGGATGCGAAATCAGCCGACAGTTTTTCGACCTGATCGTCGCAGATAAAGCTGGCCATATGCAGCGCATGAATGCCGCAATCGGCAAATTGGCCCGACACGCCCGCCATGGCAGGGTCATAGCGCCAGCGCACGCGCGGATTGTCCGCATCGGTCGCATCGCCATGATGGCCGTGGCTAAAGTTGGTCACCACCAGCCGCACGCGCCCGATATCGCCCGCCCGCACCATCGCGCGGGCTTGGCGGATCATTGGATAGGCGGAATAGCAGTAATTCACCGCACAAATCTTGCCCGTTTTGGCGGCGATACGCACAATTTCTTCGCCCTCTTCCACTGTCATCGTCATCGGCTTTTCGCACAGCACGTGAAAGCCTGCCTCCAGAAAGGCTTTGGT
>CAXNEP010000190.1:0-5117 GCA_964200865.1 Cypionkella sp.
GTTCAGCATGTTTTCAGCAGCTTGCACACGGCTGCCTGCCGTGCCGCCCACGCCGAAGCTTTGCTCGACCGCCGCCACCCAAGAGCGCGGCGCAATGCGCACAGATTGCCCCGCAAGGCCTTCGCCGCGTGGGTTGATCCGCGCGAGCAGCTTTGGCAAACGCTGGGCCACTTCGGCCTGATTCATCCCCGATTTCAGTTCGGGCGCATAGTGAAGCCGCAGAACCATCATATCAAAGCTGGTTAGAACCGTGTTGAAGTTATCGTCGTTAAAAACGGAATCGGGCAGGTGATACAGATCGTTCAGCGGGCCCATCGCTTGGGCCACTTCTTCGTGCAGACAATCGCGCACCTCTTGCGCCGAGGTGTCCGACGGCACAAACACCGCCACATTGCGGCGCTCGGTCAGGGTTGTCCAATCGACCGCAGGGCTGGTTCGCTGGGTCTTATAATCGGCAAACGATGTCAGGCGCGGCACAACAAAGCAGGCGGCCATCGGCACCACTTTTGCCATATCCGCGCGCGGCTGAAAATCAATGTTGATCGAGGCAGGCTGCCCTGCGCCCACTTCGGAAATGTCGATGCCCGCCTCGATGCGGAACCGCGCGATCAGCCGCGCCATTTCGGCCCGTGCCGATGCTGGCACATCGCCGATCATACGCACAGTGATGGGGCCTTCAAAACGGGTGAATACGGGCAAAGCGCGCCCGCTTTCCATTTTGAATTCTAAATCCAAGAAAGTATGCAGCAGCTCTGCATTCGCGCGCACCGCACTGGGCGCGGGAGAGCTGCCAAGTGACTGCGGAAGGGCAACGACGCCCTCACTTGCTTTGTCACTGGCAAAAGATCTCGTCACCTGCGCCCCCGTTTGGGGCATGCAAGCAGAAATCATACACAAGGCTATAACGGGCAATACACGCATGGCTTGGCAGCTCTTTTCCATAGTGCGGAAGGGGGGGCCTTCCTAAACATCAACACACGGCAAGACACTCGTAACCCATCCGTTCAACCGCATCGCAGCAGGTATCCCCATACCCACTGCGATACTTTGGCTGACCGTTTCGGCCCGCGCTTTCGCCGCACTATAAAATCTGTCTCTTTTCCGAGCAGTCGGAAAAGGGCGCAGACCCTCGGCACGAAGGCAAGCTCACGTCCCACCGCGACTTACCTTCTGGCAAGCCAGATGCCTTTGGCTGGCCCGTTATGGGCAAACTTGGCGGTTTATGACCGCGCCCTTGCGGCAGAACGCAAAGGGCACGGGCGGGGATGCACCGCAGTGGCGCATCGCCGTCAAAACCGTCCAAGCGCAGCTTTGGCGCATCAGACATGCTGTTTGGCAAATCAACAGGATTGCAGTGTCAGGAACGGGGCCTGTCTGTGTCAATCTTTTGATTTTTTCGGATTCAGGCAGAATCTACCCATGGCAGAGCAAAACCCGATTCACCCCAGATTTTCCCCAAATTTGTAACACAATATTTCAAATTATTTCATAAAAATCAGTTTTCGTGATGCCATTGTGTCAGGATCGTGGCCAAACTATGGCAAACAATACCGATTCGGCGAAAATCGTCACCAATCGCCCGCCCAGTTTAACCGCCGAATCCCCCTAGCTGCGCCCATCGCCCCGCGACAAAAAGGCCAGCTTTTCGAACAGCGCCACATCAGCCTCGGTCTTCAAAAGCGCGCCATGCAGCGCGGGCAGGGCGTTTTTGCCCGCGCCGCGCAACTGATCGGCACCCTTATCCGCCGCAAGCAGCAGTTTCAGCCAATCTAGCACTTCGGAAGTCGAGGGTTTCTTTTTGATTCCGGGCATCTCGCGCAGGGCAAAGAACTGGGTCAACGCTGCCGTCAGCAGCGCCTCTTTGATATCGGGGAAATGCACCCGCACGATGGCCGCCAGCGTCGCCTCATCGGGAAAGCGGATGTAGTGGAAAAAGCAGCGGCGCAAAAACGCATCGGGCAGGTCTTTTTCGTTGTTCGACGTGATGATGACCACGGGGCGGTGCCGCGCGCGAATGGTTTCGCCCGTCTCGTAAACGTGAAATTCCATCGCATCTAATTCCGCCAGCAAATCGTTGGGAAATTCGATATCCGCCTTGTCGATTTCATCAATCAGCAGCACCACACGGGCAGGGGCGGTAAAGGCCTGCCAAAGCTTGCCGTGGCGAATGTAATTGGCCACATCGCCCACCCTCTCGCCACCGCTGCCCATCGGCAGATGCGAATCGCGTAGGCGCGCCACCGCGTCATATTCGTAAAGGCCCTGCTGCGCCTTGGTGGTGGATTTGATTCCCCATTCAATCAAATCCATCCCCAACGATGCCGCCACCTGCCGCGCAAGTTCTGTCTTACCCGTCCCAGGTTCGCCCTTAACCAGCAGCGGGCGTTGCAAGGTGACCGCCGCATTTACCGCCATTTGTAAATCGGGCGGGGCAATGTAACCTAGGGTTGAGTTAAATTTCGCTTCCATTCCAACACCTTGCCGATTTATCTTATGTCAGCCTAGCGACTGCGCGATTTTCCCGCAACCTTTCGCGCAACCGCTAGTGACAATGTGATGGGCATAGAGTATCTGCACCGCAAAAGTGGGGTGACTGATATGGATACCGTTCACGCAGATCGCCCCCGAACTGGGGAGCCGACCATGAAAGCCGAAGTCTTTTTGCCTGATGACTATCGTCCCGCCGAGGATGAGCCCTTTATGAACGATTTGCAGCTGGAATATTTCCGCCGCAAATTGATTGTCTGGAAGCAGGAACTGCTGGGACAATCGGCCGACACAATCGACAATCTGCAAGACAGCGGGCGCAATGTGCCCGATATTGCAGATCGCGCGTCCGAAGAAACCGACCGCGCGCTGGAACTGCGCACGCGCGACCGCCAGCGCAAGCTGGTGAGCAAAATCGACGCAGCCCTGCGCCGCATCGAGGCGGGCGAATTTGGCTATTGCGAGATGACGGGCGAGCCGATTTCCCTCAAACGTCTGGACGCACGCCCGATTGCGACCATGACGCTGGAAGCGCAGGAAAAGCATGAACGCCGCGAAAAGGTGCACCGCGACGATTGATGTGGCGCAAGTGCCCATCGCCAGAGAACAAGTAAACAACCGCCGAGGCCCTTGGGCTTCGGCGGTTTGTTTTGGGGGGCGCTGATGCAGCTGGCGGGTCAAAGCGTGGTCATCATCGGCGCGGGAATCGCGGGGCTGGCGCTGGCGCGGGGGCTCGCGCTGCGCGGGGCGCAGGTGCAGGTGCTGGAACAGGCGCAGGCGATCCGCGAAGTGGGCGCAGGCATTCAAATTGCCCCCAATGGCGCGCGCGTTTTGCGCGCGCTTGGTCTGGGCGATGATCTGGCGCGCATTGGCGCGCAGGCCCGCGCGCTGGAACTCTTGAACGGGAAGACAGGCGCGCGCGTGGTGCGAATGGATTTAACCCGCCGCCCGCAAGACCGCGATTACCATTTCATCCACCGCGCTGATCTGATCGAAATTTTGCGCATAGCCGCGCTTGATGCTGGGGCTGCGCTGCATCTGAACGCGCAGGTTGCCAGCATTGATTTAGAGGGCGATCATCCCCGCCTGCGCATGGCCAGCGGGGCCGAAGTTGCTGCCCCCCTGCTGATTGGCGCGGATGGGCTGCATTCGGTGCTGCGATCTGCCCTAAACGGGCCAAGCGCGCCGTTCTTCACAGGCCAAGTTGCATGGCGCGCCACCATTGCAGGTGATGGCGCGCCTGCCGAGGTGCAGGTGCATATGGGGGCTGGGCGGCATTTGGTCACCTATCCTTTGCGCGGCGGGGCCCTGCGCAATATCGTTGCTGTGGAAGAGCGCAGCGCTTGGGCCGCCGAAAGCTGGTCGCAGCGCGCCGATCACGCAAGGTTTCAAGACGCTTTCGCCAGTTTTGCCGCCCCCGCGCGCGCATGGGTGCAGCAAGCAAGCGATGCGGGATTATGGGGCCTGTTCCGCCACGAGATTGCGCAAACCTGGGCCAAGACCCTGCCCCAAGGCGCTGCGGTTCTGCTGGGGGACGCGGCCCACCCCACGCTGCCCTTTCTGGCCCAAGGCGCCAGCATGGGGCTGGAGGATGGCGCAGTATTGGTCAACTTGCTGGACAGCTTGCCGATAGATGCGGCCCAAACGCGTTACCAATCCCTGCGCGTGCCGCGCACGGGCCGCATCATCGCGGCTGCCAATGCCAATGCGCGCAACTATCACCTATCAGGGCCCGCCCGCGTGCTGGCCCATACAGGACTTCGCAGCCTGTCGGCGATGGCTCCCAATCTGATGCTGCGGCGGTTTGATTGGCTTTATGGATATGATGCGACACAAGCGGAGTAAAGGGGCTTTGCCCCTCGTCACTTCGTTCCTCACCCCAGGATATTTGCAGAGCAGGGAAGGGCAATAGCTCTGCCTGCTTCCTTGCTCTGAAAATATCCTCAGGGGGTGAGGAGCGATAGCTCCGAGGGGGCGCGAGCGCCCCCTTTATGCAGCCAACGTAATCCAAACAGGCACGTGATCGGACGGGCGGTCTTTGCCCCGTTCGGATTTATCCACGCCCGCGCCAGTTAGCATATCGGCGGCTTGCGGGGTGAGCAGATGGTGGTCAATGCGGATGCCGTTGTTACGCTCCCACGCGCCCGCCTGAAAATCCCAATAGGAATAGAGGCCAGCGGCGGGGTTCAGGGTGCGCAGCGCCTCGGTCAGGCCAAGGTTTAGGATACGGCGATAGGCGGCGCGCGATGGGGGCAGCGCCAGCGCATCGCGCGCCCAAGCTTCGGGTTTGGCGGCGTCAATATTCTGGGGGATGATGTTGTAATCGCCGCAAAACACGGCGGGTTCCTCGGCGGCCAGCACTTGCGCCACGCGGGCCTGCATCCGCGCCATCCAAGACAGCTTAAATCCGTATTTGCCTGCCGCGATAGGCGTATCGCCGTCAAATTCCACAGGGTTGCCATTTGGCAGATACAGCCCGCAAATGCGAATGCCGCCAGCCACTGCCTCGATCCAGCGGGCATGTTCGTCTGTATCATCGCCTGCAAGCCCGCGCCGCACATCGGTCAGCGGCAGTTTGGATAGGATCGCCACGCCGTTGAACGACTTTTGCCCATGGGTTTCGACATGGT
>CAXNEP010000191.1:0-5105 GCA_964200865.1 Cypionkella sp.
ATGACGCTGTCTGCCGCGGGTATGCGCCTCTTGCGCGCGGCTGATCGCATTTTGCCCGAAATCACAGCTTTAGAGGATGAATTTTCCGCCCTGCACCGTGGCAAAACGGGGCGGCTGCATATTGCCATTCAATGCCACGCCTGTTTTGACTGGCTGTTTCCCGTGCTAGAAATGTTCCGCCACTCTTGGCCCGAAGTGGACGTTGACATCCGCGCAGGCCTCGCCTTTGACAGCTTTCCCGCATTGGTGCGCGAAGAGGTGGATTTGGTGATCTCCTCCAACCCCGAAGCGATTGACGGTGTTACGTTCCACCCGCTGTTTGATTATCACCCTGTTTTTGTGGCCGCATCCACCCACCCGCTGGCCGCAAAACCCTATATTCAGGCGGCAGATTTTCGGGATCAAACCATCCTGCATTACCCCGTTACCCGCGATAAGCTGGATGTATTTACCGAACTGCTGACCCCCGCCAAGGTAGAACCCGCCGCCACGCGGCCTGTGGAGCTGACCGCCGTTATCCTAATGCTGGTTGCCGCAGGGCGCGGGGTTGCGGTGATGCCCGATTGGGTTTTGCGCGATATCAAAACCCATGCCGATTACATCACCCGCCCCCTTGGCCCGCAAACTGTGACCAAACGCCTGTTCGCGGCCACGCGGTCAGAGGATGCCGAAAAACCCTATATGGCGCATTTCTTGCGGCTGGGGCGCAGCGAGCCTGTGAAACTGCAAAGGGGTTGACCAGTGCCCCACGCATTTGCAAAAATCCCCCCATGAAAACGCATTTCACCAAGGAACGCCGACCCGGCCCTGCTGATGCCCTGCGCCAAACGCAGGGCGAACCGATGTGACGATCTAACCCTTCGCGCGCAGGTTTGCCCAAACCGCAGCAACCGCTGCTTTTTCATTATTGGAGCAAACCATGACCCTTATCGCCACCCGTGCCCTGTCGCTGACCATCGGCCTGCCGCTGTTTTCTGATCTGAATTTCTCGCTTCAGGCGGGCAATCGCCTTGGCCTTGTTGCCGCCAATGGGCGGGGGAAATCCTCGCTTTTGGCGGTTTTGGCGGGTGATCTGGCCCCGACAAGCGGCGATGTAACCCGCGCGCGCGGGCTGAAATGCGCGGCTGTGGCGCAAGATGTGCCATCCGCGCTGCTGCCCCTTTCCCTGCGCGCTGCTGTGCTGGCCGCATTGCCAGACGAAGTTGCCGATTATGAAGGATGGCGGGTGGATGTGGTACTGGATGATCTGGCCATTCCAGATTCCATCCGCGAGACTGCACTTGCCGCGCTATCGGGCGGCTGGCAACGCACGGCGCTTTTGGCCCGCGCGGCGGTGACGGAACCTGATCTGTACTTGCTGGACGAGCCGACGAACCATCTAGACCTATCGCGCATTGGCCAATTGCAGCGCTGGATGGTGGGGCTGGCGCGCGATGTGGGGGTGATTGTCACAAGCCATGATCGCGCTTTTCTGGATGCCGTCACCACCGAAACCCTGTTCTTGCGCGACAGCGCCAGCCGCACCTATCCCCTGCCCTATTCGCAAACGCGTGCCGAGTTGGATAAATCTGATCTGGCCGACAGTCGCCGTTTTGAAAACGATATGGCCCGCGCCGAACAGTTGCGAAAACAGGCGGCCAAGCTGAAAAATATTGGCATCAATTCAGGATCGGATCTGCTTGTCACCAAAACCAAACAGTTGACAGAACGGGCCGATAAAATCGAAACCGCTGCGCGCCCTGCGCATTTAGAACGCAGCGCGGGGGCGATAAAGCTGGCAAATTCGGGCACCCATGCCAAGGCGCTGCTGGCGCTGAATGGGGGGCAGATCACTGCGCCCGATGGGCGGGCGCTGTTTAACACGGGCCAGAAATGGATTGAAAAGGGCGACCGCGTGGTGCTGCTGGGCAGCAATGGTGCAGGCAAAACCCAAATGATCCGCGCGGTTTTGGCAGCAATTGAAACGGCCCAATTGGGCGGGGATAGCCCGATCAAAGCGGTGCCAAGTTTGGCCTTGGGCTATAGCGATCAACATCTGAGCCAGTTGCCAGATACCGCCACACCGTTTGATCTGGTGACAAAATGGACCGAAGCGGACAGCACCGCGCGCAGTTTGCTTGCAAGCGCGGGGATGCGCGCCGATTGGCAGGGCCGCCGCATTTCGGCGCTGTCAGGCGGGCAAAAGGCGCGCCTTGCCATGCTGCTTTTGCGCCTTGCCCGCCCGAATTTCTATGTTCTGGACGAGCCGACCAACCATCTGGACATCGAAGGGCAAGAGGCACTGCAATCCGAACTGTGCGATGTCGGGGCAACGTGCCTTTTGGTCAGCCACGACCGCCATTTCATCCGCGCCGTCGGCACGCGGTTTTGGCAGATCACGGGCAAGACATTGACCGAGGTCGAGGGGCCAGAGCCGTTTTTTGCGCAGCAATTGGCGCAATAACAAACGCTGCGCCCTTCCCTGATGAGAAAGGGCGCAGACCAGCACTGCGCGCGCCATATGGACGCGTTTAACCTACGATTGTCGCTTCGGTCGCGGCGCGCAAGTCTGCCTCGCTGACGCCATCTGCGCATTCGACAATCTTTAGCCCGCCCTTCATCACATCCAGAACGCCCAGATTGGTGATGATGCGGTTGACCACGGCGCGCCCTGTCAGGGGCAGGGTGCAGGATTTCAGCGCTTTGGATTCGCCCGTTTTGCTGGTGTGATCCATCACCACCACCACGCGGCCCACGCCTGCGACCAAATCCATCGCCCCGCCCATGCCTTTGACCAGCTTGCCCGGAATCATCCAGTTGGCCAAATCGCCGTTTTCGGCCACCTCCATCGCGCCCAAAATCGCCATGGCAATTTTGCCGCCACGGATCATGGCAAAGGATTGCGCAGAATCGAAATAGGCCGTCTGCGGTAATTCGGTGATGGTCTGTTTACCTGCGTTGATCAGGTCTGCGTCCTCTTCCCCTTCATACGGGAAAGGCCCCATGCCCAGCATCCCGTTTTCCGATTGCAGCGTCACCTCAATCCCCTTGGGGATATAGTTCGACACCAGCGTTGGAATGCCAATGCCAAGGTTCACATACCAACCATCTTGCAATTCTTGTGCCGCGCGGGCGGCCATTTGGTTACGATCCCACATGATTAAACCTCCCGCTTGCGCGTTGTGCGCTGTTCAATGCGTTTTTCGTGCTGGCCCTGCACAATGCGGTGCACATAGATGCCGGGCAGGTGGATGCTGTCAGGGTCTAGGCTGCCCAAGGGGACAATTTCCTCAACCTCGGCAATGCAAACCTTGCCCGCCGTGGCGGCAGGCGGGTTGAAATTGCGCGCGGTTTTGCGGAACACAAGGTTGCCCGAAGGATCGGCCTTCCACGCCTTTACAATCGACAAATCGGCCACGATGCCGCGTTCCAGAATGTAATCCTGCCCATCAAAATTCATCACGGGCTTGCCTTCAGCAATCACCGTGCCCACGCCCGTTTTGGTATAAAACCCAGGTATCCCCGCACCGCCTGCGCGCAGACGTTCGGCCAGCGTGCCTTGGGGGTTGAATTCTAACTCAAGCTCGCCCGACAGATATTGCCGCATGAATTCGGCATTTTCGCCAACATAGGACGAGATCATTTTCTTGACCTGTTTGGTGGCCAGCAGCACGCCAAGACCAAATCCATCAACCCCCGCATTGTTGGACGCGATGGTCAATTCTTTCGTGCCCGCTTTGCGGATGCCTTCGATCAGCAGTTCAGGAATACCGCACAGGCCAAAGCCACCTGCGGCAATCAACATGCCATCGCGCAGCAGACCGTCCAGCGCGGCCTCGGCGCTGGGATAGATTTTCTTCATCGCAAACCCCTTTGCAAACTCTCGCGCACATATGTGCGCGGGGCGGCGGCGATGTCAATTCTGTATGCGATATAACAGTCTGATCCACCCTTGCGCAGGAAGGTCAAGGAACGCTATAATTGCGTACACTTTGCCGCCCGCGTGGTGAAATGGTAGACACATGAGACTTAAAATCTCCCGGCTGTATGGCCGTGCCGGTTCAAGTCCGGCCGCGGGCACCAAAGCGGCGCTTGTTTTTGGCGGCGCGGCCCGCGCGCGTTGCACAAAAGCTGCGAAACGCAGATCAGCGGCCAATGGAATTTGAAATTTACCAGCATTCCCCGCCCTATTTCTTGACTTTTTAACAGGGCAAAACTAGCCATAGGTCACAGAACTTAATCGCGAGGGACACCGAATGAAGCTTAAATCCATCATCGTGGCACTGTCGATGACAGTTGCTGCCCCTGCTTTTGCAGAAGACTTGGTCATCACCATCAACAACACCTCTTCCATGGCGCTGGCGCAGTTCTTCACCTCGCCCGCTGATGTGGGCGAATGGGAAGAAGACGTGTTCGGCGACGGCATTCTGCCATCGGGCAACACCGTTGACGTGACCATCGCTGATGGGCGCACGCAGTGCGTTTACGATCTGAAATTTGTTATGGAAAGCGGGCAGGAAATTGTCGGCACCCAAGATATGTGCGCCGAACCTACCTTTACCCTGTCGGACAACTAAGGTCCGCACAGTCTAAGTTCTATGGCCTAAGACCTATGGCCGCAGCGCGATCTGCGGCCATTTGCATTTTGCGGCCCCAGTTCCCCTTGACGGCCCCGATTTAATCGCCAAACTTGGCCCCATGTTTCCAATTCGCGATCATAACCCATCGGGGCGGCGGCCCTATGTGACCTATGGGTTGCTGATTGCCAATGTGGTGATTTTTCTGTCCTATTGGTACAGCCTGCCCAGCGAGCAAGCCTTGGGTGAATTCTATTACACCTACGGCCTTGTGCCTGCCTATATCGCCCAATACGGGCTGGATTATTCGGCCGTAACCCACATGTTCCTGCACGGCGGCTGGATGCATTTGCTGGGCAATATGCTGTTTTTGTGGATTTTTGGCGACAATATGGAAGACGCGTTTGGGCACCGAAATTTCGCGGGTTTCTACCTTGCCTCGGGCTTTTGCGCAGCTGCTTTCCAGTATTATGCCGACCCAAGCGCGAATATCCCCATGGTGGGGGCTTCGGGGGCGATTGCGGGGGTTTTGGGCGGCTATCTGCTGCT
>CAXNEP010000192.1:0-5097 GCA_964200865.1 Cypionkella sp.
CCTGCACCAAGGCAACATCGCAGAAATGCGCACGGGCGAGGGCAAAACGCTTGTGGCAACCTTCCCAGCCTATTTGAACGCGCTGACAGGGCGCGGCGTGCATGTGGTTACGGTGAACGATTATCTGGCCCGCCGCGATGCGGAATGGATGGGCAAGGTATACAGCGCCCTTGGCCTGACCACAGGCGTTGTTGTGCCGTTTCAGGGGGATGCAGAAAAGCGCGCCGCCTACCGCGCTGACATCACCTATGCCACCAATAACGAACTTGGCTTTGACTATCTGCGCGATAACATGAAGGGCAATTTGGATGATATGGCCCAGCGCGGCCATGCCTTTGCCATCGTGGACGAGGTGGACAGTATTCTGGTGGACGAGGCGCGCACGCCCCTGATTATCTCTGGCCCATCGGATGACCGCAGCGCGTTGTATCAACAGGTCGATAAACTAATCCCGCAATTGACCGAAGAGCATTTCAAGCTGGACGAAAAGGCCCGCACCGCCACCTACACCGAAGAAGGTAACGAGGTGATGGAAGATTTGCTGAGCAAGGCCGAAGTGCTGCCTTCGGGGCAATCGCTGTACGATCCTGAAAGCACGACCATTGTGCATCACATCAACCAAGCCCTGCGCGCGCATAAACTGTTCACCCGCGATAAAGATTACATCGTGCGCGATGGCGAGGTGATGCTGATTGACGAATTCACAGGCCGCATGATGAAGGGTCGCCGCCTGTCAGACGGGCTGCATCAGGCGATCGAGGCCAAGGAAGGCGTGCAGATTCAGCCTGAAAACGTGACCTTGGCGCAGGTGACCTTTCAAAACTATTTCCGCCTGTATGACAAACTTGCTGGCATGACAGGCACCGCCGAAACCGAAGCGGATGAGTTTATGGAAATCTATAAGCTTGGCGTGATCGTGGTGCCCACCAACCGCGCCGTGCAGCGCAAAGATGCGCATGACCAAGTCTACCGCACCGCGCGCGAGAAATACGAAGGCGTGGTTGCCGCCATTAAAGAGGCGAATGCCAAGGGCCAGCCCACGCTGGTCGGGACAACGTCGATTGAAAAGTCGGAAATGCTGTCAACCTTGCTGACGCAAAACGGGATTACCCATAACGTTCTAAACGCCCGCCAGCACGAGCAAGAGGCGCAGATTGTCGCCGATGCAGGCAAGTTTGGCGCAGTGACCATCGCCACCAACATGGCTGGTCGCGGCACCGATATTCAGCTTGGCGGCAATGTGGAATTAAAGGTTCTCGAGGCGATTGCCGCCGATCCATCCTTGCACCCAGATCAGGTGCGCGCAAAGATCGAGGCTGAACATGCGGGTGAAAAGGCCCGCGTTTTGGCCGCTGGCGGTTTGTTCGTGCTGGGCACCGAACGCCACGAATCGCGCCGCATTGATAACCAGCTGCGCGGCCGTTCTGGCCGCCAAGGCGACCCGGGGGCATCTTCGTTCTTCCTATCGCTGGAAGATGACCTGATGCGCATTTTCGGCAGTGAACGTCTGGATTCGGTTCTGACTAAACTGGGTATGAAAGAGGGCGAGGCGATTGTGCACCCATGGGTGAACAAATCGCTGGAACGCGCGCAGGCCAAGGTTGAAGGCCGCAACTTTGACATCCGCAAACAGCTTTTGAAGTTTGACGATGTGATGAACGATCAGCGCAAGGCGATCTTTGGCCAGCGCCGCGAGGTGATGGAGGCAGAAGATTTATCCGATGTCGTGCAGGATATGCGCCTGCAAGCCATTGAAGATATGGTCGATCTGCATATGCCGCCCAAAACCTACCCCGACCGTTGGGATGCGCCCGCCCTACAGGCCGATCTGCGCGAGAAGATGAACCTCGATCTGCCGATCCCCGCTTGGGCCGCTGAAGAAGGCGTCGATCAGCAGGTGATCCGCGAGCGTGTGATTGCGGCGGCAGATGCGATGATGGCCGACAAACTGGCCACCTTTGGCCCCGAAGTGATGCGCAACATCGAAAAGCAGGTCTTGCTGCAAACCATCGATGGCAAATGGCGCGAACATTTGCTGCGGCTGGAACATTTGCGCTCGATCATCGGGTTCCGTGGCTATGCCCAGCGCGACCCGCTGAACGAATATAAAACCGAAGCTTTTGGCATGTTCGAAGCGATGCTGAACAGCCTGCGCGTGGAAGTATCGCAAAAACTGTCGATGGTGCGGGTTGTTTCGGCAGAAGAGCAGCAGGCGATGGCGCGCCAGTTGTTAGAACAGCAGGCCGAACTTGCCGCCCGCAGCGCCAAGCCCGTGGCGGCCTTGCCCGCAGGCGTGGCGGCCTTGGCAGGGTTTGACGCGGCTGATCCCACCACTTGGGGTGATCCTGGGCGGATGGACCCTTGCCCCTGCGGTTCGGGTAAAAAGTTCAAGCACTGCCACGGCGCATTGTAAGCTTTCACCTATTTCGCGTCTCGAAAGGCGGCCCTCGGGCCGCCTTTTGCCATAATTTATCCGCAATTGCCCACAGTCCTGCCCTAACTGCGACGTGATTTGTTGTTTCTTTAGGGGCAACAAACTGCGGAGGTTTTGATGCATTATCCTGAATTCCTAACCAAAAGCACGGGTCGGTCTGATCTGATGCTGGGGCTGGTGGCGGCTTCGGTCGTGCTGATGTCGGGCCTTGTGATGAGCAAGCTCAGCATGGGGCAGACCAATTTTGCCGCCCTGTCGCTGCCCAGTTTTGCTGAGGCGTCTGCGCCTAACTCTGCGCCAGACCTTGTATCGCAAAACGCCATTGCGCCCGATGCCAGCCCAACCCTGCCCGCCATTGCAGCCAATGCTTGCCCCGTATCGCTGGAACTGCTGGACGAAGGCAACGCGATGATTGGCGGTACGCTGCTGGCCCCGTGCCTGCCGAACCAAGATTTGGTCATTGCCCATGCGGGCATGGTGTTTTCGGCCAAAACCCTGTCTACGGGGGCGCTGTTCTTTAGCCTGCCCGCGCTGAAAACCGATGGCCAAGTTGACATCCGCTTTTCGGGTGGCGAAACAGCATCCGCCGCCGTGCCCATGCCAGACGCCGCCGCCGTGCAGCGCGTGGCCGTGCAATGGCCCTTTGAGGATGGCTTTGTCATCCACGCCTTTGAAGATGGCGCAGCCTTTGGCGCGCAGGGCCATATTTGGCAAGATACCCCAAACCTGCCCGAAGCGGGCGCGCCCGCCAAGGGCGGCTATGTGCAACTGCTGGGCGATGGGGGGGCCGCAATGCCGCTGATGGCGCAGGTCTTTACCTATGACGCCGCCACCCCCACCGATGTGCTGTTCGAGGCGGCTGTCACCGAAACCAATTGCGCGGGCGAAATGATGGGCGATGTACTGTTTTCCAAGGGCGGCGCAGTGGAAAAATCTGAAATTACCGTGGCCATGCCCGCCTGCGATGCGCTGGGCGAATATGTGCATTTGGGCTTTACCCCGCCCAGCCCAACCTTGGCGCTGGCAAATTAAACTGCCGCCGGCCACCCCAATTGGTGCGGCTGATCTGGCCATACGGCGCAAGGTATGGTTGAAAGCGGGCAGATCGTGGTGAAAGGTTTTGGGATGCGGGCGCGCGCGCAGCAAGGCAAGAACATCGGGCGGGCTTGGCCCGCCTTTGCCCTGTGCAGCGCGCTGATCCTTGGTTGGCCAACCGCCGCCCGCGCCCAAGATATAACCCTAACCTCGCGCGATGGGGCGCTGGCGGTATCGGGGCAATTCACCAGCTATGACGGCGAGTTTTTTCGCCTGACCAGCGAATTTGGGCCGCTGACAATTGCCGCCGAAAGCGTGGTCTGCGATGGGCCCGCCTGCCCAGATTTAACCGCCCCCAAATCGCTGATCCGCCTGACGGGCGATGGCGAAGCGGCCCAGCTTTTGCCCCCGCTGATTGCCGCCTTTGCCCGCGCGCGCGGGTTTGATCTGCGCGCGCCTGCCAATTCCGATGCGCCAACCCTGCTGCTGCAAAAGGGCAGCCAGACGGTGCTGGCCGAATTTACCTTTACCCCCCGCGCGCCCGAAGCTGCCCGTTCGGCCATGGCGGATTTGGCGGCGGATTTGGTCGTCGCGCGCTTTGCCCCGCTGGACAGCCCTGCCGAGGTGCTGGCGCTAGATGCGCTGATCCCGATTGTGGCCACGGGTAACCCACTGGCGCGCATTTCCACCGCCGATTTGGCCGCAGCCTTGGCGGGTGATGTGCAAAATTGGCAAGAAATTGGCGGGCCTGACATGCCCTTGGTGGTGCATGGTCTGGAGGGGGGCAGCGATTTGGCCGCAGCATTGGCTGCGCGGCTGGGTCAAACACCGCGCGCCGATGAAACCCACCCCGATTTGCTTAAGTTAGCCGCCGCAGTGGCGCGCGACCCGTGGGCGCTGGCGGTGACGGGGCGCGCCAACGCGGGGGCGGCGCGGGCGCTGCCCTTGGCCGATAGCTGCGGCTTTGTGCTA
The DNA here is from genome assembly GCA_964200865.1 of Cypionkella sp. GTDB lineage: Bacteria > Pseudomonadota > Alphaproteobacteria > Rhodobacterales > Rhodobacteraceae > Cypionkella. The sequence goes on from CAXNEP010000192.1 coordinate 4,442, forward strand.
AACCCTTCGCCGCAATCGGTAAAATCGGAAGATTACCCCTTAACACTGCCGATTTATCTGCTGACACCCCAGCGCCGCCTGCCGCTGATGGCGCGCGAATTTCTGGAATTTATCCCCCTGCCCGCCGCGCAAGAGGCAATCGCGCAGGCGGGCTATGTGGCGCGCAATTTTGAAAGCGCGCCCTTGGTTAATGATGGCGCGCGGCTGATCAATGCGCTGACCGCCGCCCCCGATGAGGGCGCGCTACCGCTTCTGCAACGCTTGGCCGCCGCGATGGACGGTGCCGAACGCGCCGCCATGACCTTTCGCTTTGAAGATGGCACATCCGATTTGGATGTGATCAGCCAAAGCAATCTGGCCGATCTTGCACGGTTGATTGCCGCTGGCGAATTGGCAGATAAATCGCTGATCTTGGCAGGTTTTACCGCCAACACGGGCGACGCCGATGCCGATATGGCCGCATCCGAAGGTTTGGCAGCTAGCGTTTTGGCCGCGCTGCAACCGCTGGCCCCCGATGTCGATGCGAAATACTGGCCCACTATCGATGCTTTTGGGGCTGCTTTGCCGATGGCCTGTGATACAACTGGCGCGGGAAAGCGGCTGAACCGCCGCGTGGAACTTTGGCTGCGGCCCGCGCCGCTGCCGTAATGTGGGGC
>CAXNEP010000193.1:0-5089 GCA_964200865.1 Cypionkella sp.
GAGGCGATTTTCCCTGACCAAGGCCAGTTAAACCTGGCCCAAAGCGAATTGCCCATGGTTCTAACCGAAGGTGAGGCGCGCGCGCTGGCTCAGCGGTTTATGGCCGAGGTGCGGGTGGCGCGCGACAGCGCCCGCTTTGCGTTGCCCAAATCTTTGGCCCATATCGGCGCGGGCGACCGTGTGGTCATCGCAGGGCAAGATTACCGCATCGACCGATTGGACAGCTCAGCCTATCAACTGATCGAAGCGGTACGCAGCGCGGCTGACCTTTTCACCCCGATGATCGCGCCGCCGCCGCCCCCGCGCCGATATACCGCCCCCCTCACCGATGCGCCGCTGGCCGTGCAGTTTTTGGACTTGCCTTTGATGACGGGCGACGAGCTGCCTCACGCGCCCCATGTGGCGGCGTTTGGGGCGCCGTGGCAGGGTGCTGCGGGGGTTTGGTCTTCGGTCAGCGATGACGGGTATAGCCTGACCAGCACTTTGGCCCAACCCGCAGTGTTTGGCGTAACAGAAACAGAACTGGCCGCCGCGCAAACGGGGGTCTGGGATCGTGGCCCTGCGCTACGCGTTGTGCTGGCAGGCGGGGCGCTGCAATCGCGCAGTATGGACGAGGTGCTGGCAGGCCAGAACCTGTGCTTGATTGGCAATGGCACCGCCGATGGGCGGGAGCTGATGCAATTTGCAAACGCAGTGCTGGTTGGCCCCAACACTTACGATCTGTCCCAGCGCCTTCGCGGCCAAGCGGGCAGTGATGGGATAATGGTTCCGCTCTGGCCCGCGGGCGCGCAATTCGTGCTGGTCAATTCGGCGGTGCGGCAAATTCCCTTGCCTGCCTCGGCGCGCGGATTGCTGCGCAATTACCGCATCGGGCGGCTGAGCGCGGGCTATGACGCGCCCGAAGTGGTGCATCAACAAGCAGCTTTTGCGGGTGCGGGCCTGCGCCCCTATCCCGTAGCCCACCTGCGGGCCAAACTGCAAGGCGGTGATCTGGCCATAACATGGCTGCGCCGCACGCGGATCGATGGCGACAGCTGGCAATCGATCGAGGTGCCTTTGGGCGAGGCGCGCGAGGCTTACGTGCTGCGCATCTCAAACGGCGCAAATCTGCTGCGCGAAGTGGCGCTAACAACGCCCAGTTTCACCTACACTGCCGCCATGCGCGCCGCCGACGGGGCTGCGGGCGCGCTGACCCTATCTGTGGCGCAGCAGTCAGATGCCTATGGGCTGGGGTCCCTGCGCAGCATTTCGTTCACGGTTTAACCCATGCGCCGTGTGCTGATGGGTGATTTGGTGGCCGCAGCGCAAGTGCTGGCCGCCGCCGATTCGCCGCAGCGCGCGGCCTTGGCGCAAGCCCTGATCGCGCAGGCCGATGCCGCGCATCGCTATATGAAACGCTATGGCCGTGCCCATCCCAAATGGGGGATCGGCACTCTAGAGGCGCGGGCGCGAGGGCAATGCCCCGCGCCGCAAATCGGCTTTGATCTGGCCGATGCCCGTATTCTAAACGCGCTGGCCGTATTGGCCGCCGCCCTCTTGGCCCGAAGCCTTGCCGCGCACGCGCCCCATGTGCTAAGGTGATCCCATTCAATTGGGGGCAAAGCCATGGCCAATTCCAAAACCAAACTCGCCAGCATCGACCCCGTTTGGGACCGCGTGCGCAGAGAAGCGGCAGATATGGTGCTATCAGAACCTTTGCTGGGCGGGCTTGTCCATTCCAGTCTGCTGCACCATGCAACGATGGAGCGCGCGCTGGCCTACCGCTTTTCCCTCAAACTCGCCAGCGGCGAGATGAGCGAGCAGATCCTGCGCGAAATCGCTGATGAAGCCTATGATGCCGACCCAGACCTTGGCGCAGCCGCCCGCGCTGACCTAACGGCGGTGTTCGACCGCGACCCAGCTTGCCTGCGATTCATCCAGCCAATGCTGTTTTTCAAGGGCTATCAGGCAGTACAAGCCTACCGCGTGGGCCATTGGCTGTGGCGGCAAGGGCGGCGCGATATGGCCTATTTTGTGCAAATGCGCGTGTCGGAAGTGTTCGGCGTGGATATCCACCCTGCCGCCCGTATTGGGCGCGGCATCATGATCGACCATGCCCATTCCATCGTGGTGGGGGAGACGGCTGTTGTTGGCGACAATGTGTCGATGCTGCATTCCGTCACCCTTGGCGGCACGGGCAAAGAAGACGGCGACCGCCACCCGAAAATCGGCGATGGTGTGCTAATTGGGGCAGGGGCCGCGATACTGGGCAATATCACCATTGGCCACTGCTCGCGCATTGCGGCGGGTTCGGTGGTGCTGGCCGATGTGCCGCCCTGCAAAACCGTCGCGGGCGTGCCGGCGCGCATTGTCGGCGAGGCGGGATGTGACCAGCCATCAGTAACGATGGATCAATTGGTCAAGGGCGAGATTTAGGGCAGGCGGGGCCAGGGGGCGCTTCGCCCCCCATTCTTTGCTTTTTGGGGTCGCTGCGCTCCTCACCCCCAGAGGATATTTTCAGAACAAGGAAGCAGGCAGAACGCATTTTGCTTCCTCGCTCTCCAAATATCCACGGGGGGAGCGTAGCGTGGGGGGCAGTCAGCCCCCCTTCTTTACGCCAGCATCGCCAGCGGGTTTTCCAAATTGGCGCAGATCGCCGCCAGCAGCGTTGCGCCCAAAGCCCCATCAATGACGCGGTGATCGACCGATAAGGTCATCGACATAACAGTTGCCACGCCAAGGCTGCCATCGGCCAGAACCACAGGCTGCTTAATCCCCGCACCCACGGCCAAAATCGCGGCTTGGGGCGGGTTGATGACGGCATCGAAATTCTCGATGCCCATCATGCCAAGGTTGGAAATCGCAAAGCTGCCACCTTGGTATTCATGGGGCGCAAGTTTGCGGGTTTTGGCGCGCGCGGCAAGGTCTTTCATTTCCACCGATAGGGCAGACAAAGATTTGGCATCGGCGTCTTTCAGAACGGGTGTAAACAATCCGCCCTCAATCGCCACAGCAACAGCCACGTCCGATGGTTTCAGGCGCAAAACGCGGTCGCCTGCCCAAACCGCATTGGCATCGGGCACGGCTTGCAGCGCCATGGCGCAGGCTTTGATGATGAAATCATTGACCGAAAGTTTGACGCCGCGCGTTTCTAAACCCTTGTTCAGTTGTTCGCGAAAGGCCATCAGCGCGTCCAGCCGCACCGAACGGCGCAGATAGAAATGCGGGATGGTTTGCTTAGCCTCGGTCAGGCGCGCGGCGATGGTGCGGCGCATCCCGTCCAGCGGCACTTCGGTAAAAGCGCGGCCCTGATACATTTTCAGAACCGTCTCGGTGGACATGCCTTGCGCTGGCGCTGGTGCTACAGGTGCGGACGCGGCAGGGGCTGCTTTTGGCGCGGCAAGTGCCGTTTGCCCTTCGACATCGGCACGCACAATGCGGCCATGCGGGCCAGACCCTGCAACTTTGGTCAGATCCAAACCCTTTTCAGCCGCAATACGGCGGGCAAGAGGGGATGCAAATACCCGCACGCCTGCAACCTTTGGTGCGGCGGTGGCAGGGGTGGCAGCGGTTGCCACGGCAACGGGTGCGGCAACAGCGGCGGCGGGTTTCGCCGCCGCAGGGCTTGCGCCCAAATCTTCGCCATCTTCGACCAGAACCGCAATGGCCACATTCACCTTGACCCCTGCAGTGCCAGCCGGAACCAAGATTTTGCCAATGCGGCCTTCGTCCACCGCCTCGAATTCCATCGTGGCTTTGTCGGTTTCAATCTCGGCAATGACTTGGCCGGATTTGACTGTATCACCTTCTTTGACCAGCCACTTTGCTAGGGTGCCTTCCTCCATCGTGGGGGAAAGGGCGGGCATTAAGATATTGATTGCCATGTCTTTTCCCCTACCGATAGCAAACAGATTTAACGGCCGCGACCACTTCGGCGGTCGTCACCAGCGCCAGTTTTTCCAAATTGGCTGCATAGGGCATGGGCACATCTTTGCCCGTGCAGGTGATGACAGGCGCGTCCAAATAATCAAAGGCGCGCTGCATGATGGTGGATGCCAGATGGTCAGACATCGATGCCACGGGGAAGCCTTCTTCGACGCAAACGCAGCGGTTGGTTTTCTGGATCGATGCCAGAACTGTGTCGTAATCGAGCGGGCGCAAGGTGCGCAGGTCGACCACTTCAACAGAAATCCCGTCTTTAGCCAAAAGATCAGCCGCTTCCAGCGCGTAGCGCATCCCAATACCGAAGGAGACAATTGTGGCATCGGTACCTTCGCGCCAAATGCGGGCCTTGCCGAAGGGAATGGTGAAATCGGGCAGATCGGGCACTTCGAAAGACTGCCCATACATGATTTCATTTTCCAGGAAGACCACTGGGTTCGGATCGCGGATCGCCTGTTTCAAAAGGCCCTTCGCATCAGCCGCCGAATAGGGCATCACAACCTTTAGGCCAGGCACAGACGCATACCATGCCGCGAAATCTTGGGAATGCTGCGCGCCCACGCGGGCGGCAGCGCCATTCGCGCCGCGAAACACAATGGGGCAACCCAGTTGGCCGCCCGACATATAATTCGTCTTTGCGGCAGAATTCAGAATATGATCAATGGCTTGCAGCGAGAAGTTGAAGGTCATGAATTCCACAATCGGGTTCAATCCGCCCCATGCCGCGCCCACGGCAATGCCCGTAAAGCCGATTTCGGTGATGGGGGTATCGACCACGCGCTTGGGGCCGAATTCGTCCAACAGACCTTGGGAAATTTTGTAAGCGCCTTGATATTCGCCCACTTCTTCGCCCATCAGCATGACGTTAGGGTTGGCGCGCATTTCTTCGGCCATCGCCTCGCGCAAAGCCTCGCGCACGGTCATGGTCTTCATCGGCGTGCCTGCGGGCCAGTCGGGGCTGGCTTTGGACACCACGGCCACAGCGGCAGCCGTTGGGGCAGCAGCCACGGCAGCGACAGTCGGCGCAGCCTTAGCGGCAACTGGGGTAGGGGCCGCGTTTGCGTCCTCGCCCGCTTCGATCAGACGCAGGATTGGATCGTTCACTTTGACCCCCGACGTGCCAGCGGCGACCAAAATTTTGCCAACGATACCTTCGTCCACGGCCTCA
>CAXNEP010000194.1:0-5063 GCA_964200865.1 Cypionkella sp.
AGGATAGGGGCAAAATGAGCGGACAATCCCCCCACAGCACCGGCGGGCTATCTGCGCGCTTTGGCATGTGGCGCGCGCGCCGCGCACCTGCCGTGGCCAAAGGGTTTGTCAGCCAGCCAGAGCCGCGCAGCATAGGCCTTTATGCGCGCGGCAAGCAGCTGATGGCGGGCAATTTCTTTGTTGCAGGCCAGTTGGTGACAGCGCCAAACACCTCGATTTGGGACATTCCGATGCCGCGCGCAATGGGCAGCTTTACCCTGCCCGATGATAGAACAGGCTTTGCATGGTTGGATGATCTGGCCGCCGTTGCCGATGCCCCTGCACGCAAAGTGGCGCAAGACTGGACGTTTGAGTGGATCAAACGTTTTGGTGCAGGGCGCGGCGATGGTTGGAGCGCGGATTTAACAGGCCGCCGCCTGATCCGCTGGGTCAATCACGCGCCGTTCTTGCTGACAGGCCGCAAAAGCGCCGATAGCGCCCGCTTCTTTGCCGAAGCTTCGGCGCAAGTGTATTACCTGTCGCGGCAATGGCCCAAAACACCGCCCGGAATTGCGCGAATCGAGGCGTTGACAGGGCTGATATATGCCGGTCTTTCCTTGGATGGATTGGCCGAATTTGTGCCCGCTGCTGAAACAGCGCTTGCCAATGAATGCGACAAAGGTATTGCGGCAGATGGCGGCATTGCCACCCGCAGCCCCGAAGAATTACTAGAAGTTTTCACCCTGCTGACATGGGCCGAACATGCGATGGCCAATGTGGGCCGCCCGCCGCCGCGCGCGCTAAGCGCCGCGATTGAACGCATCGCGCCCTGCCTGCGGATGCTGCGCCACGCTGATGGCGGGCTGGCGCGGTTTCATGGCGGTGGGCGCGGGGCCGAAGGGCGGCTGGATCAATCGCTTGCGGCGGCGGGGATTAAGGCGGCAGGCTTTACTGGCCCCGCTTTGGGTATGGGGTTTGCGCGGCTTTCGGCGGGGCGCACATCGGTGATTATCGATGTAGATTCGCCGCCCAAGGGCGATGCGGGCGGAAATGGCCATGCCTCGACAGCAGCATTCGAACTTACCTCGGGCCGCCGCCCGCTGATTGTGTCTTGCGGTTCAGGCCGCCCCTTTGGCGCAGATTGGTGGCGGGCCGGGCGGTCCACAGCATCGCATTCGGCCCTTTCGGTCGAAGGGTCGTCTTCGTCGCGGATGATGGGCGCGCGGGGCCACGAGGCTGGAGACAGCTTTGGCGATAGCGCGAAGGTGCGCGATTTGAAACAGGCCGCGTTGGCCGATGGGCTTCACCTTAGCCTGACGCAGGACGGATGGTCAAAGTCGCACGGGCTGGCGCATACGCGCGAGGTGTGGATGACACCCGATGGGCGCAAACTGGCGGGGCTAGATCGTATGGCCGCCCTGCTTGAACCCGAAAAAAAGCGGCTGGCCAAGGTGTTGTCTGACCATTGGGTAGAAGGGATTAGCATTGCGGTGCGTTTTCATCTGCACCCCGATGTCAGTGCCACGCTGGACATGGGCGGCAAGGCTGTGTCATTGGCGCTGAAAAGCGGCGAGATTTGGGTGTTTCGCCATGATGGCCGCGCCACATTGACGCTGGAACCTTCGATCTATTTGGAAAAAACGCGTCTGCGCCCGCGCCAAACCCACCAAATCGTGCTGACGTGTCGCGCGCGCGAAGAAGACACGCGTATCGGCTGGACGTTGGCGAAGGCAAAGGATACTCCGCTGGGCATCCGCGATGTAGAGCGCGATGATTTGTCCGTTCCGCTGTAAACGACGCCGATGTTAAACGACGAGGAGGCTGCCGCCATGCCAAATTTAGTGCCAATCGGGCGCGCGTTGATTTCCGTATCAGACAAGACGGGCATTTTGGAATTGGCCCGCGCGCTGGCGGGGCAAGGGGTTGAGTTGATTTCCACGGGCGGCACGGCAGGGATGCTGCGCAGTGCAGGGCTGGCGGTGCGCGATGTGGCCGATGTAACAGGCTTTCCCGAAATGATGGACGGGCGGGTGAAAACCCTGCATCCAAACGTGCATGGCGGGCTGCTGGCGCTGCGCGATGATGACGAACATCTGCTGGCAATGGCCGCGCATGGGATTGAACCCATCGATCTGCTGATCGTCAATCTTTACCCGTTCGAGGCGACCGTGGCGCGCGGGGCCGATCATGCCACCTGCATCGAGAATATCGACATTGGCGGGCCTGCAATGATTCGCGCAGCGGCGAAAAATCACCGATTTGTCACGGTGGTCACTGACCCTGCCGATTACGCGATGCTGCTGGATCAGATGCGCGCGCAAGATGGGGCGACGGCACTGGCATTTCGGCAAAAGCTGGCATTGGCGGCTTATGCCCGCACGGCGGCCTATGATGCGGCGGTGTCGAACTGGATGGCGGGGCAGCTTGATTCGCCCTTTCCGCCCCACCGCGCCTTTGGCGGCAAGCTGGCGCAAAAGCTGCGCTATGGGGAAAACCCCCACCAAAAGGCCGTGTTTTACACCGATGGGTCAGGCCGCGCGGGCGTGGCCTCTGCCCAGCAATGGCAGGGTAAAGAGCTGTCTTACAACAACATAAACGATACCGATGCCGCCTTTGAACTGGTGGCCGAATTTGCGGGCGCGGGGCCTGCCTGCGCCATTATCAAACATGCCAACCCCTGCGGTGTGGGCACGGCGGCGAGTTTAAAGGACGCATATTTGCGGGCCTATACCTGCGACCAAACTTCAGCCTTTGGCGGGATTGTCGCGCTTAATCAGGAACTTGATGCGGAAACGGCGGAAGAGATTGTCAAGATTTTCACCGAAGTGGTGATTGCACCATCGGCCAGCGATGCCGCGCGCGCGATTTTCGCGGCCAAGAAAAACCTGCGCCTTTTGACCACGGGCGGGCTGCCCGATCCGCGCGCGGGCGGAATGGCGTTTCGGCAAGTGGCGGGCGGGTTTTTGCTGCAAGATCGTGACAATGGGCATGTGACCGCCACTGATCTAAAGGTCGTGACCAAACGCGCGCCCACCCCCGCCGAGGTGGCCGACCTGCTGTTTGCATGGAACGTGGCCAAACATGTGAAATCGAACGCGATTATCTATGTCAAAGACGGGGCCACAGTGGGTATTGGCGCGGGGCAAATGAGCCGTATCGACAGCACCCGTATTGCCGCGCGCAAGGCGCAAGATATGGCAGATGCGCTGGGCCTGCCCGCCAGCCCAACGATTGGGTCAGTTGTGGCATCGGATGCGTTCTTTCCCTTTGCCGATGGGCTGATTGCCGCGGCCGAGGCTGGGGCCACGGCAGTGATCCAACCAGGCGGGTCGATGCGCGATGACGAGGTGATCAAGGCCGCCGATGACGCGGGCCTTGCCATGGTTTTTACCAATCAACGTCATTTCAGGCACTGATATGAAAATCGCATTACTCATCGCTTTGGTGGTTTTTGTGGTGGATCAGGCCAGCAAATGGTTTGTAGTGTTCCACCTAAACTTGGCCCAACTTGGCGCGCTGGATGTGATGCCGCCCTATTTGAACCTGCGCATGGCGTGGAATTATGGGGTGAATTTTGGCCTGCTGGCCGCCGATAACCCCACTACCCGCTGGGCGCTGATTGCAGTGGCCTTGGCCATTTGCGCTGGCGTTCTGGTTTGGTTGCGCCGCGCGCCCATGCCGCGTATCGCGTATATTTCTGCGGGCTTTTTGGTGGGCGGTGCGCTGGGCAATGTGGTTGACCGCATTCTTTACGGGGCGGTGGCCGATTTTCTGAACATGTCTTGCTGTGGCATCAACAACCCGTTTTCCTTTAATGTGGCCGACATTAGCATTTTTGTGGGGGCAATTGGCCTTGCTCTTTTTGCCGATGCCAAGCCCGCGCGTGAATGACCCCGTGACGGCGGCGAAAGCATCGTTTATGGTAGGGCAACTCTTGGGGTGGAGAATTCAGATGCGGCCTGCCATTGTGGCCATTTTCATGGGCGTCAGCGCCATATCTTTGCTGGGTGCATGTGCATCTTCCAAAGAGCCAAATCTGATGAACCTGCGGTCAGATACCAATGGGCCTGACGAATTTTCGATTTTGCCTGTCAAACCCTTGGAAATGCCTACGGATCTGGCGGTTCTGCCAGAACCTACCCCTGGCGGGGCGAATTTGGTTGATCCAAACCCGATGGCAGATGCTTTGGTGGCATTGGGCGGCAAGGCACCGAACCCAGACGCATCATCGCGCGGGGATGGCGGGATTATCACCTATGCCAGCCGTAATGGGGTCACAGAAAGCATTCGCGGCGTTCTGGCCGCCGAAGATTTGGATTTTCGCAAGCGCAACAATGGCCTATTGCTAGAGCGGCTGTTCAAAATGACAGTCTATTTCAAGGCGTATCGCACGCAATCGCTGGATCAAGATGCCGAATTGGCACGTTGGCGCGCGCAGGGCGTTGCAACCCCATCTGCCCCGCCCGCGAATAAGTGATCGACGCGCCCTTGCCACAGGCGCGGCAGTGCCTAGGTTTGGCAAAAAGGGTGGTCTGAACATGCAATCAGTATTTCGCATTGCTGCCATGATGGGGGCCTTGGCATCGCCCGCGTTTGGCGAACCTGTGACGGAATTTGCGCTGGATAATGGGCTGCAAATTGTGGTGATCGAAGATCATCGCGCGCCTGTGGTCACGCAGATGGTTTGGTATAAAACTGGCCGTGCGGACGAGCCTGCAGGCCAATCTGGCATTGCGCATTTCTTTGAACACCTGATGTTCAAGGGCACCGATAAAGTGGCCCCTGGCGAGTTTTCGGCAATTGTCGCGGCAAATGGCGGCAGGGATAATGCTTTTACATCAGATGATTACACTGCGTACTTTCAGCGCGTTCCAGCCGATCAATTGGGTGAGATGATGCGCCTAGAGGCCGACCGCATGGCCAATTTGAACCTGTCGCCAGAAAACGTGGCCACCGAGTTGCAGGTTATTTTGGAAGAGCGCGGCCAGCGGGTGGACAGCGACCCGTCGGCCCTGTTCCGCGAACAAATGTCCGCCGCGCAGTATTTGAATCACCCCTACGCCTTGCCGATTATCGGCTGGTTG
>CAXNEP010000195.1:0-5058 GCA_964200865.1 Cypionkella sp.
GACCACACCCCACCACTACCACCGCGCCAGTCTACCCATCACAGGCGCAAGATGCAGGACGCGGATAGGGCAGAATTTGGGCGTTTTGGGCTAATTTTACGGATCAAAATGATAGCCGAATGCGGCGATATCATCAGCGCATAGGCGGGAGATCAGGGCAGCACCTGCATCGGTATAGTAACCGCGCCAGTCGCGCGCGCGCGCCGATACGTTATGATGAGGCAAAGGATGCAGGCTAAACCCCAAATGCGCCTCAATCGGGGCAAGGTCGGTTTGCATATGTTCCATCCGCACATAGGCACTGGCGCGGGCGCGGCCCGCCGTGTCGGTCATATAGGCGCGGGCGGGCCAAGCGGATTGCGCGGCTTGCGTTGCAGGATCGTTCAAAAAGCCGCTGAAATCTGCGGCTTTGGCCAGATGCACGGCGGGGTGATCAAACCCTTGGCCCCGCAGCCAGTGGTAATAGCTGACCATGCGATCCCATGGGTTACGGACAAGGGTAAAGATGAAAAAACTGTCCATCTGATCGGGGGATAAAATGCCGCGCAAATCCGACAGGGGCGAGTGTTTGCGCAAATGCGCGGTGGCAGGATCGCCCTTGATGCGCGCCCGCCGCGCGCGGGCCTTTGGCGTATCGCCCACCAGAATATCATCGCGCATCGCCCGTGCTTCCAGCGCCAGCGTCAGCGCAGTTCCCCCTGTTTTGGGGATATGCACAAACACATATTTGCGCCCGCGCGAGAGGATCATTTACACAGCATTGGGCGGGGTGCGCCCGCCAAAAAAGGCGGACAGATTTTCCAGCGCCATCATGCCCATCGCCGTGCGCACTGCCAGCACTGCTGTTCCCAGATGCGGCAGCAGGGTGACGTTCTCCTTGCCCAAAAGGGCGGGGGTGATCTGCGGCTCGGCCTCATATACATCCAAACCCGCGCCTGCGATTTGGCCGCGTGCGAGTGCCTGCGCCAGCGCGCCCTCATCCACCACATCGCCGCGCGAGATATTGATGAAAATGCCCGTGCGGCGCATATGGGCCAACTGATCGGCCCCAATCAGATGATGCGAATGCGCGCCGCCTGATACAGCAACCACAACAAAATCAGCCGCCATCGCGGTGGGCAAATCAACGGCAGTCGCGGGGAAATCCAGAGCCTTGGCGCTGCGGTTGAAATAGCGCACATCCATACCAAAGCCGCAATGGCAGCGCCGCGCAATGGCCTGCCCGATGCGGCCCATGCCGATAATGCCAACGCTTTGGCCCGAAACGGGCAGGCCCAGCATTTGCGTGGGCGACCAGCCATGCCAGTCGCCCTTGCGCAAAATACGCTCACCCTCGCCCGCGCGGCGCGCTGTCATCAGCATCAGGGTTAGGGCGATATCGGCGGTGGCATCGGTGACCGCGCCCGGTGTGTTCGTCACGATGATGCCTTTGGCGCGAGCCGCGCTGGCGTCTATATGGTTATAACCCACGCCGAAATTGGCCAAAATACGCGCGCGGGGGGTGGGGACATCCGCAAAAACTTCGGCAGAAAACGCATCGCCCAAGGTGGGCAGCACTGCATCGAAATCGCTAAGTGCTGCGCGCAGGTCATGCGGCGACAGCGGGCTGGTTGCGCCGCGTTTCACAGTGTCAAACTGATGGTCAGCGGCATATAGAACCGCTTGCGGCAAAGGGCGGGTGATCAGAAGGCGCGGTTTCAAAACAGTTTCCCCCCCAGCGGCACGGGCTGATCTGGGCCAATCAGCACCACCTCGCCCGCCGCATCTGGCACACCCAGAACCAGCACTTCAGACATAACTTTGCCAATCTGGCGGGGTGGAAAGTTGACCACCGCCAGCACCTGTTTGCCGACCAATTCATCGGGCGAATAATGCGCAGTGATCTGCGCGCTGGATCGTTTTTCGCCAATCTCGCCGCCGAAATCGACCCACAGTTTAATCGCGGGCTTGCGCGCCTCGGGGAAAGGTTCGGCGCGAGTGATGCGGCCCACGCGGATATCGACTGCGGCGAAATCATCGTAGGTGATCATTGCGACAACTCCCGCCCGCGTGCGGCAGCGGCGGCCACGGCGCGTGCCATCAGGGGGGCAAGGCCTGTCCCTTCGTCCATCAAATGGGCGAGTGCGGCGGCTGTGGTGCCGCCGGGCGAGGTGACGTTGATGCGCAATTGGGCGGCAGGGTCGGTTGACTGATAGGCAAGTTCCCCCGCACCGCAAATAGTGGCGCGGGCCAGTTGCGTGGCAACTTCGGGGGAAAGGCCCTGCGCCACGCCTGCCTGCGCCAGCGCTTCGATCATATAGAACACATAGGCGGGGCCAGAGCCTGACACGGCGGTAACAGCGTCCATCTGATGCTCGCCGTCCAAGGCCACAACCTGCCCCACCGCCTGCATCAACGCGGTCGCCAGCGCCATATCACCCGCGCTGGCGATTGCATTGCCGCACAGGCCAGTAATGCCGCGCCCCACCATGGCGGGGGTGTTGGGCATGGCGCGCACGATGGGGGTGCGCGCGCCAAGCGCCGCCTCGAATGTGGCAATGGCGGTGCCTGCGGCGATAGAGATAAACAGCGTTGTCCCATTGCCCAGCGCCTGAAGTGCGGGCAGCGCCGCCCCCATCATCTGCGGCTTTACGGCCAGCAGCGCGACGGCAGGGCTGGGCGGCAGGCCTTGGTTCAAATGAACGCCCATGCCGCGCAGCCAATCGGAAGGGTTCGGCTCGATCACCCAAACCGACGTGGCAGGAATGCCCGCCGCCAGCCAGCCTGCCAATAGGGCCGAGCCCATCTTGCCGCAGCCCAGCAGCACCAAACCATTTTGTGATACCCGTTCAAGCGCCATGTTATTTCCTGTTTTGCGGCAGGTTACCACCATGCACGCGGGCCCCCATTTTGCGGCAGGCTAAGGCTTTGCGCGCGGGGATTCAACCAGTGCAGGGATCAAGCGTGGCCATAGGCTTCGGCCATTGCGACATTCATCGCAGAGGCGGGGGTTTTGTCGGCCCAAGCGACCAATTGGAACGCTGGATAAAAGCGTTCGGCCGCGACGATGGCACTGGTGATCAGCGCATCAATTTGCTGCGCCCCCGCCAATTGCCCCCCCGCAAGGCACAGACCATAGCGCCAAACCATCAGCTTTTGTTCGGCCCAATAGGTGAAGGCCCCCGTCCAAACCAAATCGTTACAACGGTTGATCACATCGTAAATTTCGCCCATGCGATCGGCGGGCGGCTCCATTTCAAAGGTGCAGATCAGCCGCAGGGTTTCGTCCTGATCTGACCAAGCCAAGGTCACCGAATAGGTGCGCCATTGCCCTTCCACGGCCATGGCAATTTGATCGTCCGTCACGCGGTCAAATTGCCACGCATTGCTGGATGCCAAATGTTCTACAAGATCAATGGGATGCAGATCATCGCTGTCAAAGATCTGATCGATAAGCGACATATCCAACCCCATCATAAGGCGGTCGATTGGCAAACTGCCCCAACCCCTGCTATGAAACGCCACCCACTGCGGGCGCGCTCATTGCCCTTACTAGATATAGTGTAGGATAGGGGAAAGACTGTAAAGGGGAAATTTGCCTAGTCTTCTGTGGATAAGGGGTGGCCTTTGGCCCTAACCCTTTCCCGCCACAGCGCAAACAGCCCCGCCGCCGCTACTATCACCGCCCCTGTGGCCACGTTCAGTCGCAGAGTTTCGCCCAGAAACAAAAGACCCAGCACTGACACCCAGACCAGTTGCAAATAGGCAAAGGGTTGCAGGGCAGACGCCTCGGCCACGGCATAGGCGCGGATCAAGAGCCAGTGGCCCAGCGCCGCGGTGAGGCACAGCGAGGCCATCCAGCCCCAATCGGCAAGGGACATGGGCTGCCAATGCATCAGGCCAAGTGGTGTGATGGCAACGGCGCCCGCCACGCCTGTCCAGAAAAAGCTAACCTGCGCAGAATCCTCGCGCGAGACGAACCGCGTCAGCAGGCTGTACAGCGCAAACATGAACGCCGAAATCAGCGGCAGCAGCGCCCAAGGGGAAAACACCGAAAGCCCAGGTTGCAAGATAATCAGCACGCCGACAAAACCGACCCCAATCGCCACCCAACGCCGCCAGCCCACAGCCTCGCCCAAGATCGGGCCAGACAGGGCGGCCACGATCAGCGGATAGGCGATAAACACGGCATGGCTTTCGATCAGGCCCAGTTTGACAAAGGCCACGACCATCACGCACACCTCGGCCACCAGAAGAACCCCACGAAAGATTTGTGTCAGCGGCCGCTTGCTGCGCACTGCGGCGCGCAGGCCCCCTTCGCTGCGCGCGGCAATGGCCATCACAAACAGGGCAAAGAACCAAAAGCGGATCATCACCACCATATAGACGTTATTACTGGCCCCAAGGTGACGCGATACGCCGTCTTGCAGGGCAAAGACGATTGTGGTGGCAATCATCAGATAAATGCCAAGACGCTGATTTTGTATGGTTTTCATAGGGCGACTGCCTTTGATTTACCGCGTTCGTGCCAAAGGGCATAAATGCCCGCCGCCACAATAATCACCGCGCCCAGCACGACATGGGTTTGCAACACCTCGTTATAAATCGTCAGGCCAATGATCGAGACAAACACAATTTGCAGATAGGCAAAGGGCTGAACTGAAGACGCCTCGGCCACCTCGTAGCATTTCAGCAGCAGCCAATGCGAAAAGACCGACAGCGCCGAATAGGCGGCGATCAGCGCCCAGTCAAAGGGCAAGACAGGCTGCCAATGGCCAAGGCCGATCACTGTCATAATGCCTGCGCCCAGCACACCTGGCCAAAAGAACGACGGAAAATTTGGCTCGCCCCGCGTGGTGAGGCGCGTGAGAACCGAATAGGTGGCAAACAGCACCGCCGCGCCAAGGGGCAGCAGCGCCCAAGGCGAAAACACCCCAGACGAAGGGCGCAGAATAATCAGCACCCCCACCACCCCCGTGCCGACAGCCGCCCAGCGTTGCCAGCTGAGTTTTTCGCCCAAAACGGGGCCAGACAGAGCCACAACCAGTAGCGGGCAAATGGCAAACACGGCGTGGCTTT
>CAXNEP010000196.1:0-5050 GCA_964200865.1 Cypionkella sp.
GGGATGGTTCTTTCATCCGAATGGCAACGTCCGCCTCGCGCATGGGTAGGTCCAGCACCTTTTCCTCCAGCATCAGGTCAATCTTTAACCCTGGGTATTTTGCATAAAGCGCGGGCAGGCGGGGGGCCAGCCACAACGTTCCAAAGCCTGTGGTGGTCGTCACGCGCAGGGAACCGAACACCTCGTCCTCGCTGTCGCGGATACGCGCGGCTGTGGCATCCAGCCGCTTGACCATGGCGGCGGTTGCATCGAACAACAACTCGCCCTGTTCGGTTAAAATCAGCCCGCGCGCGTGGCGGTGGAACAAAGTGACATTCAAGCTTTCTTCCAGCGCGCGGATCTGGCGCGACACGGCTGACTGTGATAGGTGCAGCACATCACCCGCATGGGTGAGGCTGCCCTTTTCGGCAACAGTGTGAAAAATGCGTAGTTTGTCCCAGTCCATCACATACCCCATCAACTTGGGCGCGTTGTAGCATAGAACACAGGGTGCGCGATGGAATTTTTGATCTAACGGCAAAAAACGCCGCCTGTCGTGCCCGCTTGTGTTTGTTACGCAGCTGTTACAAAACTAACATAGCTTTATCCGAATATTTCAAAGGCAAAGGGACTAATTTATGGGCAAATTGCATAAAGATATGACGCGCGATATCAGCTATGCGGTTGCTGCAAGTTCGCGCACAGGCCGCGCGGTGATCCGCACGCTGGAAAACTTGTCAGGCCGCCCGCAGATGATCAAACGTGCCGCTGGCTATGAAAAAGAGGTCGCCGAAGGTCGCAGCTTTTGGCAAGTTATCCCCGAACGTTACGGCATTGATCTGCAAATCACGGGTGGCAGCCTAAGCCATATTCCCGCCAATGGCCCCTTGGTTTTGATTGCCAACCATCCTTTTGGGATTTTGGACGGACTGATGATGGGCAAGCTGCTAGACAGTCTGCGCGGCGATTTTCGCATTTTGGCCAATTCGGTCTTTCGCAAGGCTGAAGAGCTGAACAAAGTATTGCTGCCCATTTCCTTTGACGAAACGAAAGAGGGCGTAAAGCTAAACCTGCAAACCCGCGCAACCGCGCTGGATTATCTGGCCAAAGGCGGCGCGATTGGCGTGTTTCCAGGTGGCACGGTGTCTACCTCGGCCAAGGCATTCTCGCGCCCGATGGATCCGTCATGGCGCAATTTTACCGCCAAGATGATTGCCAAATCAGGGGCAACCGTGGTGCCTGTGTTTTTCGAAGGGCACAATTCGCGCCTGTTCCAACTGGCCAGCCGCGTGCATTATTCGCTGCGCCTTGGCCTTTTGATTAACGAATTCAAACGCCGCGTGGACGAGCCTGTGCGCGTGGTCATTGGCGCGCCCGTGCCTGCCGAGGAAATCGCCGCCCTGCGCAGCGATCCGAACGCGCTGATGGATCATTTGCGCGCCCGCACCTATGGCCTTTCGCCCGAACAAATCTCGCCCTATGATCTGGGGTATGAGTTTGAGGCCAAGTATAAGGCGCGCTAAGCCTGCTTTGGCCTGATAGGGGGCAGCATGGCGGTTGGTGTGTTTGATTCGGGGCTGGGCGGGCTGACAGTGTTGGACGCTGTTGCGCGCCGCCTGCCCGAGGTGCCGTTTGTGTATTTTGGCGACAATGCCCATGCACCTTATGGCGTGCGCACCCATGATGATATTTTCAACCTAACCTGCGCCGCCACTCAGCGCCTGTGGGATGAGGGTTGCGATTTGGTCATTTTGGCCTGTAACACGGCATCTGCCGCAGCCCTAAAGCGGATGCAGGAAACATGGGTTCCGCCGAACAAACGCGTTTTGGGCGTGTTCGTGCCCTTGATCGAGGCGCTGACCGAACGGCAGTGGGGCGATAATTCCCCGCCCCGCGAAGTGGCCGTCAAACATGTGGCCCTGTTTGCCACGCCTGCTACGGTTGCCAGCCGCGCCTTTCAGCGCGAGTTGTCGTTCCGCGCCATTGGCGTGGATGTCGAAGCGCAGCCTTGCGGCGGGGTGGTGGACGCCATCGAACAGGGCGATGAGATTTTGGCCGAAGCGCTGGTGCGCAGCCATGTCGAGGCGCTCAAGCGCCGTATGCCAGCCCCCGAGGCTGCGATTTTGGGCTGCACCCATTACCCCTTGATGCAGCATGTGTTCCAAGATGCTTTGGGCCCAAATGTCAAAGTATTCAGCCAAGCCAATCTGGTTGCCGAAAGTCTGGCCGATTATCTAACCCGCCGCCCCAAAATGCTGGGAGCTGGACAAGTGTCCAAGTTTTTGACCACGGGCGATCCTGCATCGGTATCATCCAAGGCCACGCAATTCATGCGCAAATCTGTGCGCTTTGAGGCGGCTTAGGAGGCGAAAAAGTCAAAATCCAAAATATCTTCCATTGGAACGTAATCGAACCCGCGCCCAACTGTATCCTCCCAGAACTTTCGTCTAACGGCCTGACCGCCCGCGCCAACCCACTCCACAAGTCTTACCTTAAGATTTGGATTATTTCGGAGCAAATGATTTAAGTGAGTATCATTACCAGAATACCCAATAATCAAAATTTCTTCGCTGTCCCGAAGTGCGATAGTAAAGAAATCCCAGTATTCTCTCAGTAATGGTGACGCATCGATCAAAATCTCTTTTTTCGAAACATGGCTTAAAACTAAGTGCATTGTCGACGTATTTATGTCTTCTTCATGTGTCCTTGAACTAACTCTAATTGAATTATCCTTTGCAGTGTAAATGTATGGCGAACCATGCAATTTAAGAAACCAAGAGCATTCCTTCTCATCGGAACTTCTTATGAGATTCTTCCTTGCAAACCTTCCGTTGACGAACCCGCTCTTATACAAATCGCTCAAAAGCGGTTCACTGGATATGATTTCTCCAACCAAGTCGTCATAATTAAGTGTAACGACATGAGGTCGTTCCCGAATGAGAAAGCCGCGAAGCTTTTCGCGAAACTGCGACCAGCTGACGCTTGATTTTTGCGCGGTAAACTCAAATCTACAAATCCGATCTGCAACAAGATAGGTAAAGCCAAGCACGCTATCTGGAAAGGAAATTCCATGAGGTGAAAGCCAGTGATACTTATCTGTTCGAATCCCATTCAACAGTATACACGCAGCCGTAACCTCTTGTAAAAGCTGTAAATCCTCTTCACTTTTTGGCCCTTCTTCGGAACTTGAGGGCAAACACGCGCCGATCAATTCCCGATGGGTAGGACTCAAAACTTTTTGATCATTCCAAACGGACTGCATTGCTTCATAGAGACTGAAATGAGACGGGTCAATTGCCATCCCTAATCCATTGCCAACCAGAACGATTTTTTTCTTCAATTGTCGACCTGTCTGATTATCTCCGCCAGTTTTCGTAACTCTGCTTTTTCCACCATTGATGTTGAGTTAGTAATTTGTTTTTCTGAATAAATTCGGTCGGAAACCAGATCGAAGAAAAAAAAGCTTGAGTTTGCTAAGGAAGTTTTTCTATAAGCATTCCTCAGCATTAAGCAAGCAAGCGCTGCGTAACTTTGCTCCAACGGAGGGGTTTGCATAGCCCAAACAGAGTAAATGCAGGAGTTTGACTTTTCGACTGTCTGAAATATGGGATTGAAAGTAATTTCAACTATTCCATCTTCAAACTGTCGTGTAACTGACTTTTTCACCGCTGAAAGTGTTCTTTTATTGCCAAATCTCTTCAAATAAACTTCATAAGCAGCTCTGTTGTTCGCGGCTTCAGAAAGATTAGACGCCGAAAGCAATATTGATTCTACTTCGTCTTCTTCACAACCAGCTGCATTCGCGGCAATAGCCTTGTATAAAGTCCAATAATAGTCGTAGCCTGATGTTATTGCGTATCTTTTCTGAACTTCCGAAACCTGCTTGCTGCCAGAAAGCAAACAGATCTTTATGAAGCTTGCCAGTGTGAATCTCAATCCTTCGCTCCCAAATTTTGAGAGAATTAAAGCATTAAATTAACTGTATTTCAAGTGGAATAGCGGCCGACCCCTTCCCCTGCAAGTCTGTAAGTGTAGTTGGGTTGTATAGCTTACTTGGCTTGTATTCCCCGACGATTTGCATAAATACGTGTTACTGATATTTC
The DNA here is from genome assembly GCA_964200865.1 of Cypionkella sp. Lineage (GTDB taxonomy): Bacteria > Pseudomonadota > Alphaproteobacteria > Rhodobacterales > Rhodobacteraceae > Cypionkella. The sequence continues at coordinate 4,083 of CAXNEP010000196.1, forward strand.
GAGGGTGTGGCATGGTGAAGAACATCGCAATTTTGGGCGCCTCTGGCTATACGGGGGCGGAGCTGGTGCGCCTGATTGCGGGCCATCCTGAAATGAAGATTGTCGCCCTGTCTGCCGACCGCAAGGCGGGGATGGAGATGGGCGATGTGTTCCCCTTTCTGCGCCACATGGCCCTGCCCAAATTGGTGAAGATTGACGAGATTGATTTTGCGGGCGTGGATCTGTGCTTTTGCGCGCTGCCCCATGCGACCACACAGGCGGTTATCGCGGGCCTACCCAAAACATTGAAAATCGTTGATCTTTCTGCCGATTTTCGCCTGCGCGATGCGGCCGAATACGAAAAGTGGTACGGCGCGCCCCATGCCGCGATGGAGTTGCAGGCCGAAGCTGTCTATGGGCTGACCGAATTCTACCGCGCCGACATTGCCAAAGCGCGCCTTGTGGCAGGCACGGGCTGCAATGCCGCCGCTGGCCAATTTGCCCTGCGCCCCCTCATTGCAGCGGGTGTGATTGATTTGGACAACATCCTGATTGACCTTAAGGCAGGGGTTTCGGGCGCTGGCCGCAGCCTAAAGGAAAACCTTCTACACGCCGAGTTGTCTGGCGGCACGCACAGCTATTCGGCGGGGGGCAAGCACCGTCATTTAGGCGAGTTTGACCAAGAGTTCAGCGCGATTGCTGGCCGCCCCGTGCATATTCAATTCACCCCCCATTTGCTGCCCATGAACAGGGGAATTTTGGCCACAACCTATGTGCAGGGCGATGCGCAAGTGGTGCATGACACCCTTACCTCGGCCTACAAGGACGAGCCGTTCATCCACGTTCTGCCCTTTGGCACGCTGCCCTCAACCCGCGACATCGCGGGCTCTAACCTATGCCATTTGGGTGTGATAAGCGATCGTATTGCAGGGCGCGCAGTGGTGATTTCGGTGATTGATAACCTGACCAAAGGATCGTCAGGCCAAGCC
>CAXNEP010000197.1:0-5050 GCA_964200865.1 Cypionkella sp.
TTGGCACCTCTTGCCCAGACCATTTTCTGCGCACCAAAATCAAACCCTTGGTGGTGGATTTCACCCCCGCAAAACCCGATGTCGCGGCCACCTTGGCGGGGCTAACCGCCCAAATCGCGGCCTACCGCGATGATTACAGCGCCTATTACACCCGCTGCAAACACAGCAATTCCCCCGCCCTGCGCGACCCGAACGCCGTGGTTTATCTGGTGCCCGGCGTAGGGATGATCACCTTTGCTAAAGACAAAGCCACCGCGCGCATTTCGGGCGAGTTTTATGTGAACGCGATCAACGTGATGCGCGGGGCCAGCGCCGTTTCCACCTATGTCGGCCTGCCCGAGCAAGAGGCGTTCGATATTGAATATTGGCTGCTGGAAGAGGCAAAGCTAGCGCGTATGCCAAAGCCCAAATCATTGGCAGGCCGCGTGGCCTTGGTCACGGGCGGGGCTGGCGGGATTGGTTCGGCCACGGCCCAGAAATATCTGGCCGAAGGGGCCTGCGTGATGCTGGCCGATATTGACGAGGCCAGCCTTGCCAAAACCGCGCAAAACCTGACCGCGCGCTATGGCGCCGATGTGGTACGCACGGTGCATATGAATGTGACAGATGAGGCCGCAGTTGCCCGCGCCTTTGCGCAGGCGGCGGTGGAATTTGGCGGGCTTGATATTCTGGTATCAAACGCTGGCATCGCCTCATCCGCGCCAATCGAAGATACCACGCTGGCGCTGTGGCAAAAGAATATGGACATTCTATCCACGGGCTATTTCCTTGTCTCGCGCGAAGGGTTCCGCCTGATGCGCGCCCAAGGCATGGGCGGGTCGGTGGTGTTTATCGCATCCAAAAACGGCCTTGCCGCCAGCCCCAATGCCGCCGCTTATTGCACCGCCAAAGCGTCTGAAATTCACCTTGCCCGCTGCCTTGCATTGGAAGGGGCTGAGGTGGGCATTCGCGTAAACGTCGTCAACCCCGATGCCGTGCTGCGCGGATCGAAAATTTGGGAAGGCGATTGGCTGGAACAGCGCGCCAGCACCTATAAAACCGATAAAGAGGGGCTGGAAGAAATGTATCGCAACCGATCCATGCTGAAAAAGTCGGTCTTTCCAGAAGACATTGCTGAAGCTGCCTATTTCTTTGCGTCCGATTTATCGGCAAAGTCGACGGGCAATATCATCAATGTCGATGCGGGCAATAAAGAGGCGTTCACGCGCTAAACCCGCGAAAGGAAGCCCAATGCGCCTGACCGATTGCCACAATTTCCATGATTTTCGCAGGCTGGCGCAGCGCCGCCTGCCCAGCCCGATTTTCAATTACATCGACGGCGCGGCAGATGACGAGGCAACCTATCGGCGCAACACTGCCGCCTTTGAAGATGTCGATTTGCTGCCGCGCGTGTTGCGCGGTTCGGCAGATGTGGACACGTCCGTCACGGTGATGGGGCAAAAACTGGCGCTGCCGTTTTACCTTTCCCCCACCGCGCTGCAACGCCTGTTCCATCATCAGGGCGAACGCGCGGTTGCTGGGGCTGCCAGCAAATTTGGCACAATGTTTGGCGTGTCATCGCTGGGCACGACCAGTTTGGAAGACGTGCGCAAATTTGCAGGCCCGCAAGTCTACCAGTTTTATTTCCACAAAGATCGCGGGCTAAACCGCGCGATGATGGCCCGCGCTAAGGCGGCGGGTGTGGATGTGATGATGCTGACGGTTGACAGCATCACAGGCGGCAACCGCGAACGGGATAAACGCACAGGCTTTTCCATTCCCTTCCGCCTGACGCTGGCAGGGATGGCACAATTTGCGATCAAACCCCGCTGGGGCATCAATTATCTGCTGCACGAAAAATTTGCCCTGCCGCAGCTGGATGGCCATGTCGATATGGGCGGCGGGGCGGTGTCGATTGGGCGCTATTTCACCGAAATGCTGGAACCCACGCTAAACTGGGATGATCTGGCAGGCATGATCGCCGATTGGAACGGCCCCTTCTGCCTGAAAGGCGTTATTCACCCCGATGACGCGCGCCGCGCTGCCGATTTGGGCTGCCAAGGCGTGATCCTTTCCAACCATGGCGGGCGGCAGCTTGACGGCTCGCGCGCCACATTCGATGGGCTGGCCGAGGTGGTCGATGCCGTAGCGGGCCGCGTCGATGTTATGCTGGATTCTGGTATTCAACGTGGCACGCATATCGTCAAGGCGCTGTCATTGGGGGCCAAGGCGGTTGGCATTGGCCGCGCCTATCTGTTCCCGCTGGCCGCCGCAGGGCAGGCGGGGGTGGAGCGCGCCATCACCCTTTTGCGCGACGAAGTGATCCGCGACATGCGGCTGATGGGGGCGGCAAAGGTTGCCGACCTTGGCCGCGACAACATCCGCTATCGCCGCCCCTAAGGGCTGCAAACTGGGAGAATGACCATGACCACCCCCGCCTTTGACACAGCCCGCGATACATTCGCCGCCCTTGGCGTTGACGTTGAAGCTGCGATGACCGCGCTGGCCGCTATCCCCATTTCTGTGCATTGCTGGCAGGGCGATGATGTGCGCGGGTTTGAAGGCAAAAGTGGCACTTCGGGCGGGGGCATTCAGGCTACGGGCAACTATCCTGGCCGCGCCCGCACACCAGACGAGCTGCGCGCAGATTTGGAATATGCTTATGGGCGCATTCCGGGAAAGCACCGCCTAAACCTGCACGCCTTTTACATGGACACGCCCGAAACCCCCGACCGCGATGCGATTGAATACCGCCATTTCGCGCCTTGGGTCGATTGGGCCAAATCGCAGGGCTTGGGGCTGGATTTTAACCCCACCTTCTTTGCCCATGCCAAGGCGGATGATAACCTGACCCTATCGCACCCCACCCAAGGTATCCGCGATTTTTGGGTCGAACACGGCAAACGCTGCCGCGAGATTGCCGCCCAAATGGGCGCAGCTTTGGGCAGTGCTGCGGTTAATAACATCTGGGTGCCTGACGGGTCAAAAGACACGCCCGTGGCCCGCATGGCCGCGCGCAAACGGCTTGAAGGCAGCTTGGATGCCATGTTCGCCCATAGCTTGCCACGGGCGCAGCTCATTGATGCAGTGGAATCCAAACTGTTTGGCATTGGCGTTGAATCGATGACCGTGGGCAGCCATGAATTCTATCTCGGCTATGCCACCCGCCGCAACATCGCGCTGTGTTTGGACATGGGCCATTTCCACCCCACCGAAAGCGTGGCGGATAAGCTTTCGTCGGTCGCATTGTCTGTGCCCGAAATTCTTTTGCATGTCTCGCGCCCCGTGCGCTGGGACAGCGACCATGTGGTCACGCTGAACGATGATCTGCTTGCCATGGCGCAGGAACTGGTGTTTGGCGATTTGCTGCCCCGCACGCATATTGGCCTCGATTTCTTTGATGCCACCATCTCGCGCACCGCCGCTTGGGTGATTGGCACGCGCAATATGCAAAAGGCGCTGTTGCGCGCCCTTTTGCTGCCGCGCGCGCATCTGGTCGCTGCCGAAGAGGCGATGGATTTCACCGCCCGCCTGATTTGGGCGGAAGAGGCGAAAGACCTGCCTTTTGGCGCTGTTTGGGCCGAATTCTGCGCGCGCCACAACATGCCCGTGGGGGCAGCATTGCTGCAAGATCTAGGCACCTATGCCAGCAAGGTGGCGCATCGCGGTTGATCAGCGCGCGCCATCATTTGGGCGGGTGTGGCAGCACGCATAGCATTTCGTACAGGAAATTCGCCGCAATCATGGCGGTGTTGCCCGTGGGATCATAGGGGGGCGACACCTCGACCAAATCGCACCCCACAAGGTTTAAGCCCGCGCAGCCGCGAATAATTTCTAGGCCCTGAACAGTGGTCAGCCCCCCCGCCTCGATTGTGCCAGTTCCTGGCGCAAACGCGGGGTCAAGGCTGTCGATGTCATAAGACAGATAACACGGCGCATCGCCGATTTTGGCGCGCACCTGTTCCATCAGCGGTTTCAGTGATTTGTGCCAGCACTCTTCGGCCTGCACCACCGTCCAGCCCTTATCGCGGCCCCAGTTAAAATCATCTGGTCCATAGCCCGTGCCGCGCAGGCCAATTTGGAACACCGTGTCGTTTTGCAAACAGCCATCTTCCCATGCGCGGCGAAAGGGGGTGCCGTGGGCCTCGGCCTCGCCAAACATATGCTCGTTCGTGTCGGAATGGGCATCGACGTGGATCAACGCGACGGGGCCGTATTTCTCGCGCATCGCGCGCAGAATGGGCCACGTCAAAGTATGATCGCCCCCAAGGGTTAGCGGGATCGTACCATGGGTCAAAACCTCGCGGTAGTGACCCGTGATAATCGCGCAGGATTTTTTCAGATCAAAGGTGTTGATCGGCACATCGCCAATATCGGCGACCTGCATCCGTTCAAACGGGGCAGCGCCCGTGCCCATGTTATAGGGGCGGATCATGCGGCTTTCATCGCGTATCTGGCGCGGGCCAAGCCGTGTGCCAGGCCTGTTCGATGTGCCAATATCCATTGGAATGCCGATAAAGGCGGCATCCAGCCCAGCGGCGGTTTCTGCGCTGGGCAGGCGCATCATGGTGGCAGGCCCGCCAAAGCGGGGCATGGTATTTCCGCCTAGGGGTTGGTTATACGAAGATGTCATTGCGTTTTGCACCTACCACGCGTGATGCACATGCGGCGCAATGCGGGTGGTGTAAATCTCCCGCAAGGCGGCCATCACTTCGGCAGGAAGGGGGGCAAGCGCGCTGGCGCTGGCATTCATCTGCGCCTGCGCGGCAGTTTTCGCGCCCGGAATAACGGTGGTAATCGCCTGCTCCATCAAATCCAGCGCAGGGCAAATGGGGCCATCGCCACGCCTTCGGGCATCAGGCGGCGCACCGCCTCAACCGCGTCCAGCGCCACTTCATAGGGCACGCCTGAAAACGTCTCGCCCTTGTCAAACGCCTCGCCATTGCGGTTGAACGCGCGATGATCGTCTGCGGCAAATTGGCTGGCCGCACTCATTTTGCCCGTCAGCAGGCCCGATGCCAGCGGCACGCGGGCAATCACCGCCACGCCCTTGGCGCGTGCAAGGGGAAAG
>CAXNEP010000198.1:0-5005 GCA_964200865.1 Cypionkella sp.
GGCGGGGTGCAGCCGCGTATCGGCGTTATCTTCGAACAAGGTTTCGCCCGTGCGCGCATCCATCATATAATAGGCATCGGGTGCGGCAAATGCATGCCCAGCCATCAGCGCCGCGCCCAGCGACACCGAAACAAAAAATGCTAATCTGCGCAGAAAATGCCCAAGAGGGCTGTCTGCCATGGTCATGATGCGCCTGCTACTCTGCCTAAAGCCCCTCTGACGGGGGCATGTGAAAGTACGATAGCACGGGCAAATCATTCAGAAAAGCCCTTATTTTCAAAGGGTTTTGCGAATAAGTTAAGGCAGATTTTTGCCCTTGATCCCCTACGGATTGTGGGCAGCGAACAGCCCATCCACAAGATAGGGCAATTCGGCAAGGGTTTTGATCTGCGCAAAGCGCGCAGTGTCTTGTGGGGCATCGGCCAGTTCCAGTGCCCAAGTCAGATCATGCGGCACATGCACGCCAAAGCCGCCTGCCGCAATCATCGGCAGCACATCCGATTTCATCGAATTGCCAACCATCACCATGCCTTGCACCTGCGCGCCATGTTTTTGCGCAATCTGGGCATAGGTTTTAGCCGTTTTTTCGGACACAATTTCCACGCCGTGAAACAAATCGCCAAGGCCCGATTGTGCGAGTTTGCGTTCTTGATCCATCAGATCGCCCTTGGTGATCAGTATCACTTGAAAGCGCTGCGCCATGGCTTGAACAGCCGCGAACGCGTGGGGCAAAAGGTCAATCGGGTGGGCTAGCATTTCGCGCCCCGAAGCCATGATTTCGGCAATTACGGGGGCGGGAACCGTGCCGCTGGACACGTCGATAGCCGTTTCAATCATCGATAGGGTAAAGCCCTTTACCCCATAGCCGTAATGGCCCAAATTGCGCCGCTCGGCCGCCAACAGCCGCGCGTGCAGGTCTTCTGGCGCGCAGTAAGGGGCCAACAGGGCTGCAAAACGGTCTTGTGTCAGGCGAAAGAACGTCTCGTTCTGCCACAGCGTATCGTCGGCATCGAATCCAATTGTTGTAATCATTTGCACCTCGGTGTGCATTTGTGGCAACGGGGGGCCTTTTCGCAAGCGCGAAATGCGCTATACTAAGGGCATGACCAACACCTCATTCGCCTTTTTCCTGCCCGTTGCCAGCGCAGCCATGCCTGCGATGATGGCTGGCCGCCCGCATGATGGCGGGGGCGGCGACACGTCTATTCTGACCAAAACCGCGCCCAAAACCGCGCGCCCGCCGCTGTATAAGGTGATGCTGCTGAACGATGATTACACGCCGATGGAATTTGTCGTGCATGTGCTGGAACGATTCTTTGGCCTAAACCACGCCCAAGCCTTTGATATTATGCTGACAGTGCACAAAAAGGGGCTGGCCGTGGTGGGGGTGTTTTCGGCAGAAATTGCCGAAACAAAGGTTGCGCAGGTGATGGATTTTGCCCGCCGCCATCAGCACCCGCTGCAATGCACCATGGAAAAGGAGTAGGCCGCAAGGCCAACCCTGATGCGATCTGCTCGATTTGACATGGCCCTGCGCGGTGATGCGTCTTTGCAAGGCGCGGCGGCGATTTTGGTTTTTGGCCCGCAGGCCGAAGATGATTTATCCGCCCTGCCCCGCGACGCGGTGACTGTTGTTTCAGGTTTCAAACCTGATTACGACCATTTTGCGCGCCAAGGTTTTGCCGTGGTGGCCGATGGTGCAGATGCGCCGCTGGCCGATTTGGCACTTGTTTGCCTGCCCCGTTCGAAACCTGCCGCGCGCGACATGCTCGCGCAGGCAGCGGGCCGTTTGCGCGCAGGCGGGCGGCTGATGCTGGACGGGCAAAAGACCGATGGCATTGTGGCTGTCCTAAAGGAGCTGTCCGATTTGGGTGCGGATTTGGGCGAGGTTATATCAAAGGCGCATGGAAAGCTTGCGGTTTTCACGCCCCCTGCCCGCCTGACCGAATGGGCTGGCGCGCCGCAGGAAATTGAGGGCGGGTTTATCACCCGCGCGGGGGTTTTCTCGGCCGATGGGCCAGACCGCGCCTCGCAGCTGTTGGCAGAAATTATGCCCGCCAAATTGCCTGCCCGTGTAGCCGATTTTGGCGCGGGCTGGGGGTATCTGTCGCGCGCGATACTGGCGCGGGACGGGGTCAAAACCCTTGATCTGATTGAGGCGGATGCAGCGGCACTGGCCTGCGCGCGCCAAAACATACCCGATCCGCGCGCCAACTTTCATTGGGCAGATGTGAGCGATGTGCGCCCTACCCTGCCATGGGAGGCGGTGGTGATGAACCCGCCGTTTCACACCACGCGCAGCGCCAATCCCGCGCTGGGGCTGGCCTTTCTAACCGCCGCCCATGCGCGGCTGGCGGGGCATGGTCAGTTGTGGGTGGTGGCCAACCGCCAATTGCCCTATCCCGCCGCGCTGAAGGGCATGTTTCGCGATGTCGAAGAATTTGGCCGCGACCCGACGTTCCGCTTGATCCGCGCCGCCTTTCCCATTCGGGCGCGTTAAGATCGCGGTGCCGCGGCCCGCGTCAGACGATCATTGATGGCGCGGCCAAGCCCGATGTTGGGAATGGGGGCCACGGCGATGCGGGATGCGCCGCGCTGGGCCGCCAAATCATCTGCCGCGCGCAGGCTGGAAAACAAGTTCGCCGCTGCCTGCACCACATCGCCGCTGGAAGATAGGGTGATGTCGCCCTGAACGGGGCCAAAGCCAATCATCACTTCGCCTTGTTCGGCTGCAGTGGCATTCAGCCGAACGCCCGCATTAGGCGCGTAATGCGAGGCGAGTTGGCCAGGAGCCACGGGCCGCGCGCTGGTGTCATGGCCCGCCAGAACGGGCGCGCCCAAAGCGTCCTCTATCTGTTCTTGCGCAAGACCGCCTTGGCGCAGGATTTGCGGCGCGTCCAGCAGCGACAAAATTGTCGATTCCACCCCCACGGCGCAGGGGCCACCATCCAGCACAGAGGCGATTTTGCCGCCCAACCCTTCCAGCACATGCGCGGCAGAGGTGGGCGATATGCGCCCTGAAGGGTTGGCAGAGGGGGCCGCGATGGGCCCGCCAAAGGCGCGCAACAGGGCAAGGGCCACGGGATGGGCAGGCACGCGCAGCGCGACCGATGGCAGATCGGCGGTCACCAAATGCGACAGGCCCGCAGCGGCGCGCAATGGCAGCACCAACGTCAGCGGTCCTGGCCAGAACCGCCGCGCCAAATCACGCGCGGCAGGGGTAAAAACGGCAATTTCTTCGGCCTGCGCCACCCCCGCGACATGCACGATCAGGGGGTTAAACCTTGGGCGGCCTTTGGCATCGAATATGCGCGCCACGGCCATATCATCACCAGCATCGCCGCCAAGGCCATAGACCGTTTCCGTGGGAAAGGCGACAAGCCCGCCCGCGCGCAGCGTGGCAGCAGCGGCAGCAAGGCCGTTGGCATCGGGGGCAAGTGTGGCGGTTTGGATCATATATGACGCTGCGTTGGGGTTGCGGGGCGCGCGATTTGCGCCCAAGCTTGCCCTGCCATAGACCGAATACCGCCCTTTTGCAAAGATCGGATCAGCCATGCCGTACCGCGCGCCCATTTCTGAATATGCCTTTGTTCTAGCCCACGTGGCGGGGTTTGGCGCTGTGCAGGCTACAGCGCGATTCGGGGGGTGCACCGATGATCTGATGGGCGCGATTTTGGCCGAGGCGGGCAAGCTGTGCGCAGAAACCTTGGCCCCGCTGAACCGCGTGGCGGATAAAGTAGGTAGCCGCATAGAGAACGGGGCCGTCACCACCCCGCCCGGATTTACCGCTGCCTACAGGCAAATCGCCCAAGGCGGTTATGTGGGCATGGGCGGCGATCCTGCCTTTGGTGGTTTGGGCCTGCCGATGGCGATGGTATCGGCGGTGAATGAAATGATGGGATCGGCCTGCCTTGCTCTGCAACTGAACCCCTTGATGGCCCAAGGCCAGATCGAGGCACTGGAACATCATGCAAATGATGCGATCAAGGCGATTTATCTGCCGCGCCTAATTTCGGGGCAATGGGCGGCCACGATGAACCTGACTGAACCGCAAGCGGGGTCTGACGTGGGGGCGCTGCGCACGCGGGCTGAACATCTGGGCGATGGCACCTATGCCATTACGGGGCAGAAGATTTACATCACTTGGGGCGAGCATGATCTGACGGAAAACATTTGTCATCTGGTGCTGGCACGCCTTCCAGATGCGCCTGCGGGCACCAAAGGCATTTCGATGTTTATGGTGCCAAAGTTTATTCCCACTGCCGATGTCAGCCTTGGCGCGCGCAACGCGGTGCGGGCGATTTCGCTGGAATATAAGCTGGGCCTGCATGGCGCGCCCACGGCGGTGATGGAATATGACCGCGCCATAGGCTGGCTGGTGGGCGAAGAAAACAAAGGCATGGCAGCCATGTTCACCATGATGAACAATGCCCGTCTGGGCGTGGCGGGCCAAGGCATTGCCATTGCCGAAGCGGCCACACAAGCAGCCACAGATTATGCGGTGGCGCGCAAGCAAGGGCGCACGCCGTTTGGCGAGACGGCGATCATCGATCATGCCGATGTGCGCCGTATGCTGGGGCAGATGCGCGCCGAAACCTTTGCCGCCCGCGCGATTGCGCTGACCTGCGCGGTGGCAATCGATATGGCGCGCGCCACTGACGATGCCGCATGGGCCGCGCGCGCGGCGTTTCTAACCCCCATCGCCAAGGCCTATGGCAGCGATATTGGCGCAGAGGTGGCCCATATCGGCGTGCAGGTGCATGGCGGTATGGGTGTGATTGAAGAGACTGGGGTTGCGCAGTTTTGCCGCGATGTGCGCGTGACCTCAATCTACGAGGGCACGAATGGGATTCAGGCGCTGGATTTGGTGGGGCGCAAAATGGCCGATGGCGGGGCGGCGGCCTTTGCCTTGATGGACGAAATAGCAGGGGTGGCAGAACTGGTGGGTGATGATCTGGGCAAGGCTGTTGGCCATGCCAATGCCGCACTGCGCGCCGCCACGCAG
>CAXNEP010000199.1:0-4997 GCA_964200865.1 Cypionkella sp.
AAACCGATGCCCGCTTTGTGCCGATGACCACCGCGCATGACGCAGGCCTGCGCGCCAGCTTGCGCAGTGCCGCCGATGCTTTGGGCATCGCCCTGCCAGAGGGAGTTTATGCGTGGTATTCTGGCCCCAGCTTTGAAACCCCTGCCGAAATTCGCGCGATTAAGATTTTGGGCGGCGATGCGGTGGGCATGTCTACCGTGCCCGAAGTGATATTGGCGCGGTTTTTGGGGCTGCGCGTGGCGGCAATTTCCACCATCACCAATATGGCAGCTGGCATGTCGAACGAACAAATCAGCCATGACCATACCAAGGCAATGGCCCCCATGGGCGCGGCCAAGCTGGAAAAAATCCTGCGCGAGTTTTTGCGAAGTCATACATTCTAGAAATTGAATTGACGCGCGGCACAAAAACCCGCACACCATAGTACATACCCATTACAGGCCCGCGGTTATGCAAATTTATCTGCCCATTGCCGAAGTCTCTGTGAACTTGTTTTTGCTTCTGGGTCTTGGTGGGCTGGTTGGGTTTTTGTCGGGCATGTTTGGCGTCGGCGGTGGGTTTCTGATTACCCCGCTTTTGCTGTTTATCGGCGTGCCCCCTGGCGTGGCCGTGGCCACAGGCGCAAACCAAGTTGTTGCATCGTCCATCTCGGGTGTGCTGGCGCAGTTGCGGCGCAAGGGGGTGGATTTTGTCATGGGCACCGTGCTGCTGATCGGCGGTATGATCGGCAGTTTCATCGGCGTTCAGATTTTTGCCTATATGACAGCATTAGGCCAAGTAGATGTTTTTGTTCAACTTTCCTATGTGTTTTTCTTGGGCTTTATCGGTGCCACAATGTTTTGGGAATCTGCCCGCGCCATTTGGCGCAGCAAACGACAAGGTGCGCAGCAAATACGCCGCGCCCATGAACATAGCTGGATGCACAGCCTGCCGTTCAAGGTAAAATTTCGCAAATCGGGGCTGTTCATTTCGGTTTTGCCCCCGCTGGCGCTGGGGGCGGCGGTTGGAGTTTTGTCCGCCATTATGGGGGTCGGTGGCGGGTTCATTCTGGTTCCCGCGATGATCTACCTTTTGGGTATGCCCACCAAGGTTGTTGTCGGCACTTCGCTGTTTCAGATCATTTTTGTCACGGGCTTTACCACCATTATGCATGCCGTCAACAGCCAGACGGTTGATATGATGCTGGCCTTTGTCCTGATCGTGGGCGGGGTGATTGGCGCGCAGATTGGATCGCGCATGTCAACGCGGCTGAAACCCGAACAGCTGCGGATTTTGCTGGCGCTTTTGGTGCTGGCTGTCAGCATCAAGATTGCCCTTGATCTGCTGCTGATGCCATCAGAACTGTATTCCGTCACCCGATTGGTGCTGCCATGAGGGCGCTTCTTTTAGCACTTGTTCTAATGATTGGCCCCGCTTTTGCAGAGGAATCTCTCGTGACGGGCCTGTCGCGTGACGATGTACAAATCACCGCCGATTTTACGGGGTCGGATATCTTGGTCTATGGCGCGGTGCGGCGCAACAGCCCCGCGCCACAATCCCCGCCGATGGATGTGATTGTTACATTAGAAGGCCCGTCCAGCCCAGTGACAGTGCGCCGCAAAGAACGGATTTTCGGCATTTGGGTAAATCGGGCAGCCGTCGATCTTGGCGAGGTGCCCAGCTATTTCGCCATCGCCAGCTCTGGCGCGCTGGATCAAATTCTGTCGCCAGATGATGATTTGAAACATCAAATCAGCCTAGCGCGGCGGCTGACAGTCACCAAAATTACGGCCGAATCGATGGATTTTTCAGACTTTTTGCAGGCAACGCAGCGTATTGGCAGTGCTAAGGGCAATTATGTCACCCAACAAAGCGGCGTGAAACTGGCAGAAGATACGCTGTTTCGTGCTGATTTTGCTCTGCCTGCCAACCTGACCGAAGGCGATTTTACCGTGCGTATGTTCCTGCTGCGCGGCGGGCGGGTGATTGATACCAAAGAGCAAAGCATAGAAGTGCGCAAAACAGGGATCGAGCGGCAGCTGACCAATATGGCCCATCACCAACCGCTGCTGTACGGCATTCTGTCGCTGCTGCTAGCCGCCGTTGCGGGCTGGGGCGCGTCAGAAATTTTCCGCATTTGGCGCAGATAGGCTGTTTAGGCCGTTTCCACGCAATGCCGCCGAAACGCACGTTTCAGCAAATCCAGTTCTGCGCGCAAAAGGTCAATTTCGGCGCGCAAATCTTCGTCCAGCGCGCTGCCAGCAATAATCGCAAAGCTGGCCAGCGTTTCACCTGATTTCGCCGCTTGTACCACAAAACTTTGCACCCCATCATTCAGCGCCCGCAGCGGAATGGGTACAGACACCAAATAATCTTTATCCTGCAGTGGTTTAACTGTAACGCCCTGCACGGGCGATTCCATATGCATCACGTCAATTTCGGGCGATTCGCCATCGGCCAAGGTCAAAACACCTTGCCAAACGCCAGCGCGCAAACGGGTTTTGGTGAAGGTCGCCATTCGTTTCCCCTAAAGTTCGGCGCGTGGGCGGCGCGTTAGCGTGACATCGCGCAAGATAATTTGGTTCATTTCTGGCCCTTCAAAAATCAGATCCAGCCAAATTTTTTCGACCCGTTTTTCGTTGATTTTGGAATAGCCAAGGTCGAATTCCACCATAACTTCTTCTTCGTTTAGGGGCATTTCGCGCACGATGGTTTCCACATTTGGCCCATGTTTCACATTCAGGCGCGCAAAAATTTCCAGCGGTTTTTCCATTTCGGCAATCACATCCACGCGGATGATATGCTTTTGCTTTAGCCCATCGGCCGCTTCGGGCGGAAAATCCAGCGCAAGCGACAAGAAAGACCCGTCAAAGCGAAACACATCCAACCGAAAGCCAAAGGGTGCAATATCGGATTCGCGTGTGTTGCGAATCTGGCGGGCGGTCAGTTCGGAACGCTTGCAATCGTGGTACACCGTTGCGCCTGTACAAACTTGGGTGCGGTTGGCAATGGCGGCATAGCCCATGGTGGCCACGGGCCCCAGCCACAAATCTGGCCGCCATGCCCAATCGGTGCCCATCTGGCGGCGGATTATGTTGCTACCCATACTGGGAAGGGCCAACCGATATTCAGCTTGGTGGATCACGCGGTCCAGCAGGCGGCGCAGCGCCACTGCTTGGGTATACATCCCCCGCACCTGCGATAGTTGCGCGGCTTTTGCCTCGCTCGCAAGGGTGGACCAGCGGCGCAAACTGCGCCGCTGGTTGACGCGATCCATCATCTTCTTCAGCGCAGACGCCATGCCATGCCCGTAAACTCTTCGCGTTAACATTGTTCCCGAATTGAAAACAATCAATTCAATTCTGCCGCAAAAGCGTTAATTCTTTGCTGATGTCAACGGGGGGCGGGGCTACAGCGTGTCTGTGTCCAGCCAAATGGTCACAGGCCCATCATTATTCAGCATCACATCCATATCTGCGCCGAACACACCCGTTTGCACAGAAATTCCCGCAGCAGCGATTCGGCTGCAGAAATGCTCATAAAGCGGCTTGCCAATATCGGGGGGGGCTGCGGGCGAAAAGCCTGGGCGGTTGCCGCGCAGATCGGCCGCAAGGGTGAATTGGCTGACAATCAGTGCCGCATTGCCTGCATCACCCACCGCCAAATTCATTTTGCCATCTGCATCTTTGAAAATGCGCAGCTTGGCAATTTTGGCGGCCAGTCGGTCTGCCTCGGCCTGCGTATCGCCTGCCATGGCGCAAACCAAAATCAGCAGGCCTTGGTCAATGCGCCCCACAGTTTCACCCGCAATGGTCACGCTCGCGCGGCTAACGCGCTGCAAAACCGCGCGCATTAGGCAGATAACTCTTGCGCCCAAGGCGGGTTGGCCCCTGCGCGCGCTACTGTTACCGCGGCGGCCTGTGTGCCCAGTTCCAACGCAGCATCCAAAGCAGCGGCATCCAGGCTGGCCACGCCTGCCTTGGTCAACACGCCGCGCGTATACAGCGCAGCCAAAACGCCCGCATTAAACGTATCGCCCGCGCCAACGGTATCGACCACCTCGACCTTGCGCGAGGGGGTGAAACGCTGTTCTGTGGCCGTAATCGCATGTGCGCCTTTGGCGCCTTCGGTGATAAACACCACTTTAGGCCCTTTGGCCAAAATCCCGCGCGCCAGCGCAGCCAAATCGCCGCTACCCGCATACCAATGCAGATCTTCATCCGACAATTTCACAATATCACTGCGCTGCACCATCCGCGTGATACGCGCGCGATAGCTGTCTTCTTGCCCTGCGATAAAGCCTAGGCGAATGTTCGGATCAATCATTATCACGCGGCTGCCCGCCTCGCGCGATTGCAGCGCTTCGTATGTGCTGGCGGCGGGATCATTCACCAAAGATATGCCGCCAAAAAACAGCGTGGAAATATCGGCGGGCAGGGTGGGCAGTTGGTCTTGGCTAAGCATCCGCCCCGCAGTTGCCTCATCATAAAACGCATAGGTCGCCTGCCCATTCACCAGCTTTACAAAGGCCACTGTTGTCGGGCGGCTTGACCGCGCGCACAGATCGGTGGTTACCTTTGATGCCGCCAAAGTATCGGTCAAAATCTCGCCCAGCATATCTGTCGAAATGCCCGAGAAAAACGCCGATGGCGCACCCAAACGCCCCAGCGCAATGGCGGTGTTAAACACCGCCCCGCCAGCATAGGGCGAAAAGGCAGGCTCGCCCAGCGTGGTGGTGCGCGGCAGCATATCAATCAGGGCTTCGCCACAGGACAAAATCATAACAGCCTCCAAATTTTGATCAGCTTTACACTAATGGACATGTTAGCGCAAACATTGGCGCGTGTGATTGGTGCGTTTTTGTTCATGGCCCGTGGTGATGAAAACCGCGCAATCGGCTGCGTCAATTTGTCCAGCACTGCCAACACCGTTTCGTGAACGGGCGGCTTGCAAGGCCTGTGGCCGCTTCCCATCTGCGTTTGGCTGACCTTTGCCAATCCCAAAAAGGGACTGGCCAG
>CAXNEP010000200.1:0-4988 GCA_964200865.1 Cypionkella sp.
CGTGATGGCGGGGCCGAAATTGTGGGCCTATTGAAAACCGGTAGCGCCTTCTACGCCCCTGCCACCAGCGCCATTGAAATGGCCGAGGCGTTCCTTAAGGATCAAAAGCGCATCTTGCCCTGCGCCGCCTATTGCGATGGCGAGTTTGGGTTGAAAGGTATGTATGTGGGCGTTCCCACCATCATCGGCGCGGGCGGGATCGAACGGATTGTGAATATTAAACTGTCCGATGACGAACAGGCGATGTTCACCAAATCGGTGGATGCGGTAAAGGGCCTTGTCGAGGCGTGCAAGGCGATTGATCCGTCGTTGAAATAAGCTGCCAGTTTGTAAGGAATAGCGCGCGTCCCGGCGGGGCGCGCGTTTTTATTTCAAGCGCACGCGGGCACTTGGGCCTTTTGGATCTAGATCATAAACCGACGGACAGGCCGAAAGATAGCCGCGCCAGTTCTTCTTGTCATGCTGCCCAATCAGAAATCCATGCTTGCAACGCATCTGCACCGACAGCGCAGTGATCAGCATCCCCACCGTTCCCTCTGCCCTGATCAGTGCCGCAATTTGCTGTTGGGTTACATCCAAAACGGGCGGTGTTTCGATTGCTATTGCCGAAGGCACAGGTTTCGCCGGCGCTGCCAACTCGACAAACCGCGAACATGCCTTGCGGAAACTTTCATGCGTTTTCGCCTCGCCCATGCCCACAACTTTAATGCCTTTCGCGCGCAGATATTGCGCCAAATGGGTGAAATCGCGGTCAGAACTGGCGATCACAACGCGCCCCACCCCGCCCCGATGCACCAAATCCAGCGCGTCAATGCAGATGCGCATATCCGCCCCATTCTTGGCATGGCCTGTATGGATCATCTCAAACCCCGCGGCCGCGTCCCATGCTGGCAGGCGCGCCACATCACCATAAACGCGGCTTACCATCGCGCTGCCAAAGGGCTGCGTTTTGGCAATAATTTGCCCCGCTAGGGCATGAGATATATTCTCGCCATCCACAAGCAGCACCGTCGCCAGCCCCTTCGCCACCCCAATTCCCGTTGCTTGCAAAAACATTTCACTCATAACGCACCCATTCCACCGCATATTTCAATCTTAGGCTGATTATCGGCGCATCTTGGCGAAATTGGGGCCGCTCCTTCCTCGCTCATCAAATATCCCGCAGGGGGGTGAGCGAAGCGAGCGGGGGGCGCGCAGCCCCCCTTTTTCACCCCCCGTCAGCCTGCTATACCCGCCACATGCATATCTCACCCTACCACGCGCCCGATTTCTTCAAAGACGCCCTTGCACAGGGCCGTCACCGCGATATCGTCGGCGGGCGGTGGGAGGAGACGGGCCTGATCCAAATGCAAATCTTGCTGGATCAGGGTCTCGACCCAGACCACCACTTGCTAGACATTGGCGCAGGCAGTTTGCGCCTTGGCTGCCGCGTGGTGCCATACCTGAATGCAGGCCATTACTGGGCGACCGACCTTTCGGGCGATTTGATGCGGGCGGGACATATGTCCGAACTGCCCGACCCTGCGCGCCTGCCAATGCATCATCTGATTGAAGATACAGAGTTTTCGTTCAAAGGCGTGCCAGATACCATCACCCATGCCATCGCCTTTGCCGTGTTCACGCACCTGCCAATGAACCATCTGCGCCGCGCGCTCGTGTCCTTGCGCGCCGCCTGCCCGCGCCTTCAAAAGCTGATGTTGACCGTGTTCTTGGCCCCCGAGGGCGCCTACCTGACCCCCTTTCGCCAACCCGATGGCGTTGTCACTCACGCCGCGCGCGCGCCCTATCATATGCTGCGGGGCGACGCTGAATATCTGCTGCGCGCATCAGGCTACACAGCCGAATTTCCGCCCACCGAATTGCCGCGCGGGCAACAGCTGATCATCGCGCGGCCTGTATGATTGCGCTGCAAAACGCGTCTGTCACGCTGCAAGGGCGCGAGATTATCGCGCCCCTGACGCTGGATTTAACCGAAAATCGCATTGGCATCATCGGGCGCAATGGGTCGGGCAAGACCACGCTTTTGCGCCTGATCGCAGGGCTGATCCCCGCCACGGGCGGCGCGGTGCTGGTGCATGGCGAAAACCCCGATGATCGGCGCGCGATGCTGGGCGCGGTTGGGATTGTGTTCCAAAACCCCGATGCGCAAATCTTATTTCCCACAGTGGCAGAAGAAATCGCCTTTGGCCTGCGCCAAATGGGGCAAACGGCAGCGCGCGCGCGTGATGCGGCGCTGGCCCTCCTCGCTGCCGAGGGGCGCGCGCATTGGGCAAATGCCCCCACCCATACCCTTTCGGGCGGGCAGCGCCATTACCTGTGCCTTTTGTCGGTGCTGGCCATGGCGCCCAAAACCATTTTGCTGGACGAACCTTTTGCAGGGCTGGATCTGCCAACCCAAATCCGCCTTGCGCGCCGCCTTGCCGCCCTGCCCCAGCAGATCATCACCATCAGCCATGATCCTGCCAGCGTGGCGGGGGCCGCGCGGGTGATTTGGCTAGAGGGCGGGCGCGTGCAGGCCGATGCGCCGCCAACCGCCGTGCTGCCCGCCTTTACCGCCGCCATGCAAGAGCGGGGGGCGGTGGATGCTGACACTGACCTACCCTAGCAAAACTTGGGCGCATGGCCTGCCTGCGGGGGGCAAACTGGCAGCCCTTGCGCTGGCCACCATCGCCCTGTTCGCGCTGCGCGAGCCTGCGCATTTGGCCCTTGCCGCGCTGGGGGCTGCGGGACTAGTTGGCAGTGGCGGGGGCGGATTTGCCCGCGCCTCGCTGCGCCCGCTGTGGATGCTGTGGCCCTTTGTGGCCATTGTCGCCGCGTGGCATCTATGGCTGCGCGACCCTGCGGGCATTGCGATTATCCTGCGCATGATGACCGCCGTGGCACTCGCCAATTTCGTGACCATGACCACGCGGCTGACCGATATGATCGCCGTGATCGAATGGCTTTTGCGCCCCTTTGCGCAGGTCATCCCCGCCGCGCGCATCGCGCTGGCCATTGCGCTGACCATCCGATTTATTCCCGTCATGCTGCTGCGGGCGGGTGATTTGGCGTTGGCATGGCGCGCGCGCAGCCCTTCCCGCCCGCGCTGGCGCATTCTGCCCGCGTTAACCTTATCCACGCTAGACGATGCCGCCCGCGTGGCCGAGGCGCTGCGCGCGCGGGGTGGGGTGGATTAAGGGGCGGGGTGGACTAGGCCAAACCGCCCCGCTAGACAGGCGCAAAGCATAGGAGCCTACCTGATGGAAAAATCCCTGACCCAAATCGCCCTTTTTGCCGCGCTGATCGCCATTTTGGGGCTGATCCCTAAAATTGATCTTGTTTCTGGCGTGCCGATTACGGCGCAGTCATTGGGCGTGATGCTGTGCGGCACCGTTCTGGGGGCAAAGCGGGGGGCGCTGGCAGTTCTGCTGTTTTTGGCGCTGGTTGCCGCTGGCCTGCCTTTGCTGTCTGGCGGGCGCGGCGGGCTTGGGGTGTTTGCCTCGCCCTCAGTCGGTTATCTGATTGGCTTTCCAATTGCGGCCTTTGTTGCAGGCTGGGTCGTGCAAACATGGCGCGCGGGTGTGGGCCTTGCCGCCTTTGTGGGCGCTGCGATTGGAGGCGTTGTGGTGTTGAACATCATCGGCGTTCTGGGCATGTCTGTCATGCTGGGCAAAACCCTGCCTGAAGCAGCCCTGCTGGCCGCGCCATTTTTGGTGGGTGACAGCATCAAGGCAGTGCTTGCCGCCCTCATCACCCAGTCCATCGCCAAAATGCGCCCCGATGCCCTGCTATCGCGCGGATAATTTTTTGCGATTTTTGCAAAAAACTTATCCGCGTTAACTACAAGTTTACACTCTGGCCTTAACCATGACCCTATCCAAACGGGTAGACACCCATACCCAGTTGGATCACGCTGCTTGCAACACGTGAAGACCACCCACCCCAAGCACCTCGCTGGTAAAGCTGGCGAGGTGTCCTTTTTAGCCCAGAACAGCACCCGGGTTCATAATGCCAAAGGGGTCTAACGCGGCCTTCACCGCGCGCATTGCGGCGATTTTGGCGGGGTCACCATAGCGGGTCAAATCATCCGTTTTTAGCCGCCCTAGCCCATGTTCGGCCGAAACAGACCCGCCCATATCATGCACAATGTCATGCACCAATGCTTTGATTTCATAACGTTTTTCTGCGTAATCGGCCGCCTTGCGCGCGGCTGATGGAAAGACGTTGTAATGTAAATTACCATCCCCAACGTGGCCAAAGCAGTTGATCCGCACATCCCCTAATGCCTGCAACTCGCGCGTGGCACGCGCGATGAATTCGGGTATGGCCGAGAGCGGCACCGAAATATCATGGCTGGATATCGCGCCTATACGGCGGTTCGCCTCGGGGATTGATTCGCGGATGCGCCACAGGGCGGCGCGCTGTGATTCGCTGGCCGCGATAATGCCATCTTCGGTTAACCCTACGCCCAGTGCTGCGGCAAAAAGGGCTTCCAATTGCGCGGCAGCATCGCCAAGCCCCGAAGGTAGGCCAATTTCCACCAGCACCAGCCAGCCCTGCGGCGCAGTTAGGGGCACGTCCACGTCTGGCATGGTTTGGGCCAAAAAGTTCAGTCCCTGCTGACCGATGAGTTCACAGGCGGAAATCATCCCAGAAAGCCGCCCCTCGGCCAGCGCCAAAAGATCCAGCGCTGCCGCGGGCGATGGCACAGTCAGCAACGCTGTAGCGGTTGACGCAGGGGCAGGAAAAAGGCGCAGCGCAGCGGCGGTGATAATGCCCAGCGTGCCTTCCGACCCAATGAGCAAATGGCGCAGATCATAGCCAGTGTTGTCTTTGCGCAGG
Source organism: Cypionkella sp. (assembly GCA_964200865.1). GTDB lineage: Bacteria > Pseudomonadota > Alphaproteobacteria > Rhodobacterales > Rhodobacteraceae > Cypionkella. Next base: position 4,822 of record CAXNEP010000200.1, read on the forward strand.
CGTTTCAGCCCATTTAGCACCGACCCATCGGGCAAAACCGCCTCGATCCCCAAAACCAAATCGCGGGCATTGCCGTACCGCAACACCGCCGTACCGCCCGCATTGGTGGCCAGATTGCCGCCAATACGGCAAGACCCTTCGGACGCCAACGACAGTGGAAAAATCCG
>CAXNEP010000201.1:0-4983 GCA_964200865.1 Cypionkella sp.
AGCTGACCTTAAGGAACTGTGCAGTATCACCAGAAGACTTGGCGCAGTTTGTGCCGCCGTATGGGCGAGGAGTTTCAGATGTTTGAACGCGTTACAATGATCATGAAAAGGTTTCGCAAGGCAGGGCCCGAGCAATCGGCGATGCCACGTCGAGGATTGGCGTGGCGCAACCTGTCGTTGCGATTGAAATTGCCAATTGCTTTTGTGGGATTGGCGATGTTGTCCGTTTTCTCGATCATTGTAGCCACGGCCAATCTAACCAAGTCAGCCCAATTCAAAGCCGCTGACGAGGCCTTTAGCGCGCTGGTTTCTAATCGCGCCGAACGACTGACCCAATGGATTGATAACACCCAAGCCAGCGTTCTGACGGCGGCCGGCGGAAAACAGACGATTGATGCCCTTTACACCTTAAGCTCGATGTTCAAAGATCTTAAGGACGAGGCACGGCCAATTTTGCAAAAGGCCTATATTGGCAACAACCCCAATCCCGTTGGTCAGCGCGATTTGCTTGATCGCGGCGAAGGTAATGAGCTTTATCATTCTGAACATGCTAAGTTTCATAAAAGTTTTCGCACCTTGATGATTCAAAACGGATTTTACGATGTCTTTTTGATCAACCGTGATGGTGATGTCGTTTACACTGTTTATAAAGAAATTGATTTTGCTGAGAACCTTGAAACTGGCGCATTTGCCAAATCGAATCTTGCGGATGTGTACCGAAAGGCGATGGACGGCAAAGCGGGTGAGGTTTTTCTATCTGACTATGAACGTTATGCCCCAAGTGCAGGCGTTTTTGCGATGTTTATGGCCACGCCCGTTGTATCCGATACGGGGGTGACTGTTGGCGTCTTGGCTATTCAACTGCCAGAAAAGTCCATTTCTGATATTGTCATTGGGGGCAGGACGATCGGCGAGTCCACCGAGCTTTATGTTCTAACCGAAGATGGAAAAACGCTAACGCCATCACGCTTTGAAGATCATTTTAAAGCTGGGGCTACTCTGAAGAACCTAACACATGTCAAAGCGGGCTTTGAAACCAGCGAAGCTGCGCAGCGCGACGTTCTTTTGCAATCGGGTAAGATTGGGTCTGCCCATACTCTGCTTTTCCAACAAGGAGGGGCATCTTGGTTGTTGGTGGCCGAACGGGATCGGCAAGATATTTTGAGTGGCTTTTATGACCTGCTTTGGTTGCAGGTTTTGGTAAGTGTGGTTTGCCTTGGCGTTGTTGCCGCTCTTGGTATTTTTATCTCGCGCAGTTTTGCCAGCCCAATTGCCAAAATGAACACGTCGATCCAGCAGGTTGCCAGCGGAAACTATGATCAGAAGGTTCCCTTTATCGACCAGAAAGATGAGATTGGCACGATTGCTGCTTCCATTGATGGGATGCGACATGCCTTGGCTGCGGCCCAAACACTTGAATCCGAGCGCGCGCACCATCAGGCGGAACAGACCGATGTCGTGGCGCGGTTGACGGCAGGTTTACAGGGTTTGTCTCAGGGGGATCTTACCCAAACGATCGATAGCAATTTCGGCGCGGATTACGAAGTTCTGCGGGGCTATTTCAATAACACAGTGCTGAAAATGCGCGAATCGATTGATCAGATCGCGGACGCCGCCGAGGGAATTCGCGCGCAATCGGGCGAAATCACCCGCGCCTCCGAAGATCTTGCCCATCGCACCGAAGTTCAAGCTGCAACGCTGGAGCAGACCGCCGCCGCCATGGATGAAATGACCGTCAGCGTGAAATCTGCCGCGGATGGTGTGCGCGAAGTTGAAACCATTGTGATCGAGGCCCGCAAGGACGCAGATGATTGCGGCGTTGTTGTCAGTGAGGCTGTCAAAGCAATGTCGGCAATTGAGAAATCTTCCGATCAAATCTCGCAAATCATCGGTGTGATTGATGACATCGCTTTCCAAACCAATTTGCTGGCGTTGAACGCGGGGGTCGAGGCCGCCCGCGCGGGCGATGCAGGGCGTGGATTTGCGGTGGTTGCATCAGAAGTTGGGGCTTTGGCCCAGCGTGCCTCGACCGCTGCAAAAGAGATCAAGACCTTGATCAGCACCAGTTCGCAGCAGGTTGAGCGGGGAGTTGACCGTGTGAAACAGGCAGGTTCCGCTTTGCAGCAAATCGCCCAGCGCGTTACACATATTTCTTCGCTGACGACAAATATTTCGACAGGTGCAAGCGAGCAGGCAATCGGTTTGAACGAAATCAATATTGGGGTGACTCAATTGGATCAGGCCACCCAAAAGAACGCTGCCATGGCCGAAGAAGCCAGCGCGGCAAGCCATCTCTTGGCCAGCGGCGCTGAAGAATTGGCAAGCCTTGTGGCGCGGTTCAAAACCCTGCAAGCGGAAAAATCTGCCCGCGGCGCCATCATTCATCTGGAGACCACAAAGCCAAGCTTAACAGAAACAGCAGCCTCGGGCGCGACGATTGAACGCTTTTCGCCCAGCCCAGAGCCAGAGCCACGGATTATGCCAGAGCCACCTCGGGCGATCGCAGCGAATGCCCGTGGCATTTGGCAAGATTTCTAACCCCGTAATTGCAATCGACTGATCTTTCTTTTTAGCTGGAGAGACCCTGATGACAAAGGCGCGCGTGGTTATTGCCACCCCAAGTATGATCGACCAATCGCGTCTGGAAAAAACCTTGGAGCAAGCCGGCCAGTTTGACGTGGTTGCCCAAACCAGCGACTTGTCGGCCACTTACTCTAAAGTTGAAGAGTTGTTGCCCGACATTGTGATTATTGCCGAGGGTTTTGCGCGCCAAGACGAATATCAATGCATGGTCTCTTTGTTTCGGGCTGTCGAAACGCGGGCCGTTTCATTGCTTGCCAACCAGAGTGTTGATCACAGCAACCCTACCCAGTTGCATGGGGGCGACTTTGTGCATTCGCGCATGAGCGCGGAAGAAATGTTGCGCGTGCTGTCCAGCGCCGCACCCGCGCCGATACCTGCGGCCTTTGTGCAAAAATTACATCCGCCTGCGAGCACCTCGAACGGCGTGTTTCAGCAGGACAAAATCATCCTCATCGGGGCCTCGACAGGGGGGATCGATGCGCTGACAACCATTCTTCAGCATTTCCCCGTGGATTGCCCCCCTACGGCAATAGTGCAGCACACGGGGCAGAATTTTTCCGAAACTTTGGCGCGCTTGCTGGATCGCCGCTGTGCGGCAGAGGTAGTTTTGGCACAAACTGGCCTAGAGATGAAATCGGGCCGCATTTGCCTTGCGGGCGGTATCGATGGGCATCTGCGGTTAGAGCATCGGGGGGCGCTGCGCTGCGCGGTCGACCAAGGGCCTGCCACCTCGGGGCATCGGCCTTCGATTGACGAGTTGTTTGGATCGGCGGTTCCCATGGGCAATTCGGTGGTCGTCGCCTTGCTAACAGGAATGGGGCGCGACGGGGCAACGGGTTTGCTGCGGCTAAGGCAGGCGGGCGCGAGCACTTTCGGTCAGGACGAAGCCAGTTCGGTTGTGTACGGGATGCCGCGCGTGGCCCATGAAATCGGCGCAGTGCAGCGCCAACTTACCCTTTTGGACATTGGCCCTGCTTTGTTGCAGGCCTGTGCAACACCACAAGCGCGATTTGGAAAGGTTGGCACATGACCAGCGATCAAACAGTTTACGTCGCACAGGGCGAATATCAAACAACGGACCAGGATCATGTTGTTCTGTCCACTGTGCTTGGGTCTTGCGTTGCTGCCTGTATTTGGGACCCCGAGGCCAAGCTTGGCGGGATGAACCATTTCCTTTTGGCCAATTCATCAGAATCCGACACAGCCAAATCGCTGCGCTACGGGGTGCATGCGATGGAAATGTTGATTAATGATCTATTGAAAAAGGGCGCGCGCCGATCTGGCCTGCGGGCGAAATTGTTTGGCGGTGCCAATATGGCCAGCAATTTGGGTGATATCGGCGCATCCAACGCCCGCTTTGCCAAACAGTTCTTGGCAACCGAAGATATTCCTTGCATTGCAGAAAGCCTTGGCGGCACCAATGCGCGCCGCGTGCTGTTTCGCCCAACCTTGGGCCAAGTCCGCCAGATGATTGTCGAAAGCGGCGATTTTGTGGAACGCCCCGCGCCTGCCCCCAAACCTGCCCCGAAAGAGCTGCCAGTACTTTTCTGATGGATCGCAAATCTGGCGGGGATTGGTGGGGGGAATCCCCTGCCAACCCCCGTTTACACCTTTGGCGCTTGTGTTAAACTCCCCTAGATTGAGGCGCTTCGTACAGCGCCGATGGGGATGGTTTTGCAATGATTCCAAAGATAATGCGGCATATTTGGATAGGCCCATTTCCTGCCCCGACCGATTGGTTGCAAACATGGATCGATGCGCATCCAACGTGGCGCTATGAATTAATTGATAACGATTACATCACCTCGCGCCGCTTTAAAAACCAAGCGCAGATCAACGCCTATTTCAGGCGCGGCAAATTTGCGGGCGTGTCCGATTTGATCCGATACGAGATTTTGGCCGAAGCGGGCGGCTTTATCGCCGAGGCTGACAGCATTTGCCTGCATCCGATTGACGAATTGGTGCAAGAGCCGCGCGCCTATACGGTTTACGAACATGAAGGCGGCACAACGGGCATGGTATCCCCTTTTCTGGCCTGCGAGGCGGCAAGCCCCGTTTTGCAGGCCGTTGTTGCGGAACTGGGCCAGCTAGACCCTGCCGATATGAAAATGCCTTGGACAACCACTGGAAACGGCTTTTTGCGGCGTTTTCTGGCGCAAAACCCTGACCTAAAGAAGAAGACCACCATCTTCCCGTCGCATTATTTCATTCCCGAACATTACAAGGGCGCGGTATACGCGGGCACAGATCGCATTTATGCGCGCCAGCTTTGGGCCACCACGATGCGCAGCTATCCCCATCAACAGGGCATGACCGAAGAGAAAAAGGCGGCCGCCGCCCTGCGCCGCGAAGAGATTGCCGCGAAATTGGATGCGATGCTGCATGTATAGGCGCGCCGCA
>CAXNEP010000202.1:0-4958 GCA_964200865.1 Cypionkella sp.
GCATTTCCCGTGGCATCCAAATCGACCACGCCCAAAAGCCGCGCGTTATGAATGCCCGTTTTCAGCGTGATATCGGCCGAGGTAAAGAACGTATTGGCCCCGACAATATCCAACTTTGCGTTTTCATCCGACATATCAAGTTGCAGCGAAAACGCCTTGCTGCCCACCTTGCCTGTGATGTCTTGGGTGGCATCGGCGTTCAGGCGCAGGGCATACAGGCCCGTGCCCGCGGCGGCGGCGCTTTTGCCCTGCGCGGTAAAGGTCACGCTACCGCGCCCCTCGCCTATGTCATAGAAATTATTGCCGTTTCTGTCGGTATAGGCGACGCCAGTCAGGAAGACTGCGTCTGCGCGCAAACCGAATACTTCGGTCAGCATGGCCGAATTATAGGTTGTGCCATTGTATCGAAACGCGCCCAATTCTTCTGCCAGACCCACCTCGCGGAAATCTTCGGTCATTGTGTTGACGCGGTGCCCTTCGCTCAGGAACAGGCCGCGATAATGGGTGTTGATTGTGCTGGCATCAATGGAAATCGATCCTGTCGTGCCTCCCCAAGCAATGTTTTCGCCCACCAGCGCAAAGTCCGTATAGCCCGCCGCCGCCGCGCGATCCCATGGCTCACTGCCGCTTTGCCCCGTGTGGGAAAACCGATCTGCGGCAATCATCCATTTGGAATGGCCGATTGCCGCCTTTTCCAGCGCCGCATTTGGTGCAAGTACCTGCTTTGCTGCGGGAGAAATCGTGCCAGCGGGCAGATTTTTATTCAAGGTAATGCCAAAGCGCGCCGCCTCGGCCGCAGGGTCAAGGCGGCCGCGGTTTATCAGTTCCAAAAGGTAGACTTCAGCGGAGGAAAGGGTCATGGCGCACCTCGCATGTTGTTGGAGGGATCATATCACAAAATCCGCCATTTATGGGGCGATTTCGTGAAGAAAAGAAGAGCACCTAAAATGCTGCCCAAAAACACCTAGAGGTTGACTCGATATATGTTTATGCAATATCTTTGGCTGGAAGCTGAGGAATAAGGGGTTGCAAAGTGGCGGTCGCTTCCTGGACTAGAAAATTACAAGACTCTTGGACCCCGCAGCGGGTTACCACAAACGTATTTTGGGTTACAGGAACCTCGACTGCTACCGGAACCAACCGAGCAGATTACATGGGTCAAAACCCAGCAGAGCTTTCTCAACGTGTAGCTTTAAAAAATATATTCTACGGACTTGGAGGGAACGACCTTATTGAAGCTGGCTTTGGATCCGATTATCTTTATGGCGGCTCCGGCGACGACCGCTTGCGCGGTGGGCCAGGTGCGGATCTTATTGATGGGGGCTCAGGACTTGATACCGCACAATATGCTTCTTCGTTTCGCAATTTCCAGTTTTCTGGGACAAAAAATAGTCTATGGGTGAGCCAGTGGCGCGCTGAACCTGGCGTCCCAGCCACGCTAAGGGAGGGCCGCGATTTTTTGAAGAATGTTGAATACCTTACCTTTAATGATTTCTATGGGTCCATTTCGAAAGTTACGTACACGGCAGCAGACTGTTTGAGAGTTGGGAAAGTTGGGAATTCAATCGATGCAGGCAATACTGATTATTATAGTTGGTTTCGCGAGAAATTCGGCTACGTGGTCAAGGAGGGCACCGCCTCATCTGACTTAGTGGTGGGCAATGATGGGCGCAATCATTTGATTGGCGGCGATGGTAATGACAGGCTGATCGGCGGAAAGGGTGCTGATCTATTGGCGGGCGGCGCAGGTTCTGATGTATTTTTGTTCAGAAGCACGGCTGAAAGCAGAGTTGGGACTAACGCTGACATAATCTTGGACTTCTCTCATGATGAGGGCGACAAAATTGATTTACGTCAAATAGATGCAGACAAAAACACATATGGCGACCAAAATTTCACATTCATTGGCAAAGATAAATTTAATGGCGTAGCGGGGGAATTGCGGATCGACAGGATGAACGGTGCTACTCACGTTCTGGTAGACACAGATGGAAACAAAAGGGCCGATATGGAAATCATTATCCAAGGAGTCGATCATGTATCGGCCCATGATTTTTTGTTCTAGGGCGTTCGCAAACTAGTCCTTTATCTATCGTAAGTTAAACTAGAGGGCGGAGGGTACATTCCCCGCCCTTCTTTATTTTAACGCACAGTATATACTGTTTGCTCCCTACCTCTTAAACATACTGCCCAAAATTCCGCGAACCACGGCTTGGCCTGTGCGGGTGCCCAGTTGGCGGACAAAGCTTTTGGCCAAGGTCGTGGTCAGGCTGTCGCTGCGCGACGATCCACCCGTGCGGCGGGCGGGGGCGTCATAGCCTTGCCCATCATACCGCCGCGCGCGGGAAAATTCGCGCGCGTCCTCTTTACGGCGAGCCTCGTCTTCGGTGGCGCGGGCCTGCGCAGCCTCGGCGGCCTCGGCCTCGCGCGCGGCGGCTTCGGCGCGGGTGCGTAGGCGCTCGTATGCCGAATCGCGGTCAATCGGCGTGGTATATTTCGCCGCCATCGGTGACATCGCCATCACCCCTGCCCGCAGCATAGGGTCAATCGGGCCAAGCTGCGAATTGGGCGGTCGCACCATGGTGCGTTCGGCAATGCCAGGAATGCCCTTAGCCTCTAGAAAAGACGTCACAGCCTCGCCCGTGCCGACATCGCGGATCGCGTCACTGATGTCAAAACGCGGGTTGGGGCGGTAGGTTTCTGATGCGGACTTCAGATCTTTTTGATCTTTGGCGGTAAAGGCGCGCAGGGCGTGTTGCACACGGTTGCCCAGCTGGCCCAAAATCACATCGGGCACATCGGCGGGATTTTGGGTGATGAAATAAATCCCCACGCCTTTGGAACGGATCAGGCGGGCCACTTGTTCGACCTTTTCCACCAGCGCGCGCGGTGCATCGTTGAACAGCAAATGCGCCTCGTCAAAGAAGAACACCAGCTTTGGCTTATCAGGATCGCCCACTTCGGGCAGCTCTTCGAACAGTTCCGACAACAGCCAGAGCAGGAAGGTGGCATAGAGGCGCGGCGAATTCATCAGCTTATCCGCCGCCAAAATATTGACCACGCCTTGCCCGTTGGCATCCACCCGCATCAGATCGGCCAGTTCCAGCGCGGGTTCGCCAAACATCTGCGCCGCGCCCTGATTTTCCAGCACCAAAAGGCGGCGCTGGATGGCCCCGATGGATGTGCTGGCCACAAGGCCGTAACGGGCCGAAATCTCGCCGTCATGCTGCGCGATAAAGGTCAGCAGCGCCTGAAGGTCTTTCAAATCCAGAAGGGGAAGCTCTTCTTCATCGGCCAAACGGAAGGCCACGTTCAAAACGCCCTCTTGCGGTTCGGTCAGTTCCAGCAGGCGCGACAGCAGCAGCGGGCCCATTTCGGCGACAGTTGCGCGAATGGGGTGGCCTGCCTGCCCGAACATATCCCAGAACGTCACAGGATAGGGGCGGTAGGCGATGGTATGGCCAATTTGGGCGGCGCGTTTGGTAAAAGCTTCGTGAAGTTTGTGATTTTCGCTGCCTGCCGCAGCTAGGCCCGACAAATCGCCCTTCACATCGGCCATAAACACAGGCACGCCTTCGGCAGAAAACCCTTCGGCAAGCACTTGCAGCGTGACAGTTTTGCCCGTGCCCGTGGCCCCCGCGATCAGCCCGTGGCGGTTGCCATATTTCAGCAGCAGGTTTTGCGGCGCGATGTAGCCTTCACCGCCGCCGCCCACAAAGATCGTCTCGCCCATGAATCACCCTATTTTTCCGTTCAACCTATGATAGCGGAAAGCCGCGCGCAAACGAAACAGATTGTTAACCAATCGCTGGCATAGTTAAGGCATCGCAGCACCCTTTGGGCAAAGCGATTGTGACTTCCTCCCTGTCTGACTGGCCGCGCCTTCGGGTGCGGCCTTTTTTATTGAAAATCAATGGATTATCGGTTGTTCTTTGCTGCGCAAGAATCTTGCGTGGGCGATTGAGAATCGCGTTGACGTAGAAATATTTTGCGCCTAGGCTTGATTTCATAAGTCGGCCAGTCCGACAGGGAGATAAAATAAAAGGGTCGGCTTGCCGGCCCTTTTTCAATGGGCGCAGATCCGCCTTGGGGTCACTTTTCTGCACATGGCCCACTGACAATGTTCATGCCCCATGTTATGGCCCGCGCCACGGGCAGAGGCCTGACGCATTACACAGGAAAAGATATGACCACTTTTTTTAAGACCACCGCTTTGGCCTTTGCGCTTGCGCTCGGTGCAGGGGCAAGCTTGGCCCAAGAAGCAGCCCCTGCGAAACCGACGCCAACCCTTGAGACAGCAGCGGTGGGCGAGGTTTACTTGGCCGAAAAATCAGGCCCTTGGGAGCTGCGCTGCACCAAGATTGAAACAGGCCAAGGCCCGTGCCAAATTTTTCAATTGCTGCTGAACGAGCAGGGCGGTGCCGCAGCAGAGTTTAACATGTTTTCCATTCCCGACGGCAACGGCGTCGTGGCAGGTGCCGTAGTCGTTGTGCCGCTAGTGACGCTGCTTGAAACGGGATTGCTGATCCAAGTTGATGATGCCCCTGCAAAAGGCTATCCCTTTGCCTATTGCACCAGCTATGGCTGCATCGCGCGCGTGGGCTTTACGGCCGAGGAATTGGATGCGATCAAGGCTGGAACAGCCGCAACCCTGACCATCGTGCCAGCAAAGTCTAAGGATGTGAAAGTGAACCTGAAACTGTCCTTGGCAGGCTTTACCGATTTGTTTGAAAAGACCAAAGCTGCGCAATAAATCGCGCGATTAGCGCCGCATGCCCCGCCCAAAATGGGCGGGGTTTTGTATGGGCTGATTGGTGCGTGTGCAGCGTGGCTAATGCTGATTTGGCGCAAGGCCCAGCACGATGGCTGCGTTCATGCCGCCAAAGGCAAAGGCGTTCGACAGGGCCACGCGCACAGGCGCATGTCGGGCGGTGTTGGGCACATAATCCAGATCGCAG
>CAXNEP010000203.1:0-4944 GCA_964200865.1 Cypionkella sp.
CCAAATTGGCCCGCATCCTGATGACGGGCAAATGATTGAATCGGCGATTGGCCGCTTTGGCCCCTATGTCAAACACGGCACGCTTTATGCCAACCTGCCCGATGTGGAAGAGGTGTTTACCATTGGCATGAACCGCGCGGTTGAAGTGCTGGCGCAAAAGCTGGCAGGGCGGCGCGGGGGCACGGCGGCCCCGCCGCTGCGCGAATTGGGCGAGCATCCTGCGGGCGGTTTTGTGCAGGTGATGGAAGGCAAGTTTGGCCCCTATGTCAAATGGGCTAAGGTGAATGCGACCTTGCCCAAAGATGTTACGCCTGAGACGATAACGCTGGAGGCGGCGCTGGCGCTGATTGAAGAAAAGGCTGGCAAAAAGGGCGGCGGCAAAAAGCCTGCTGCGAAAAAGGCAGCGCCAAAGGCGGCGGCGAAACCTGCGGCTAAGGCTGCAACCAAAGCTGCTGCTAAACCTGCGGCCACGAAGACCGCCACCAAAAAACCCGCTGCAAAAAAACCCGCTGCAAAAAAGCCTGCGGCCAAAACGCCAACCAAACCCGCCGAAAAGGATAGCGGTTCACTTGTGGAGTAATGTCATGCGCCTGATGCCCTTTGCCGTTTTTATCGCCCTAGCTGGCCCTGTCTTGGCCGAAGACATCAACGATACGGGATGGAAGATTTCTTGCGACGATGCGGGCTGCCAAATTGCATCGGGCGGGTTCGCGCTGTGGACAACGCCAGACAGTGACCCTGCCGCGCTGCAAGCCTTGCAAAGCCTGCCAGATATGAGCGCGGTGAACTTTCTGGGCACCTTGCAGAATATGGGCGATTCCACGGCTGACCTTGTTCTGGCTTTTGCCGAAGCGACTGACAATATCAACGAAGGCAATTTGCAATTCTTGCAGGGCGATTGGCGGCCTGTGGGCGAAGCAAACCCCTATTTCGTGCGCATTGTTGGCATGGAATGGCAAGAATGGCAAAATGACGAAATGATCGCCAATTTTGCCATAACTGCGGGCGATGCCTGCGCCGATGGCACGGTTTATCAAGGCACTGTTTTGTCACTTTACCGTATTGGCGATGACCCTGCCGCGGACGGCTGCTGGTCGATTGAATACATTGACGAGCAGACCCTTTCTCTGCGAGATTTATCGGGCGATTGGGGCGTGGTGGACTATTCTCGATAGCCCTTGGTGATCTTTAGAAAAGGGCACAATGTGAAACACCTGCTTTTATCTTTTGCCCTGATTTGGGGCGCAAGTGCGGCGCAAGCTGGATTGGAAATTTGCAATAAAGGCGGGGCGGCGCAGACGGTGGGCCTTGCATATAAAACGGGCAAGGTCTGGTTTTCCGAAGGCTGGTGGACAATCGAGCCTGCGGATTGCAAAGTTTTGGTTGGCGGCGATTTGCAACAGCGCGAATATTATTTCACGATTAAGAACGAAGCCAGTTATATGGGGCAGGGATATTGGTATTGCGCCAAGGACGAACCCTTTGAGTTGACGGGCGCGGATGGGGATTGCGGTGCGTTGGGGGCCACCTCGCGCGATTATGCGTTGATTGACACGGGCGAGACGGCGACCTCTTTTACCTTTGATCTGGTGGATTCAGCCGCGCCTAGTGCGCAAGATGCCGCGCTGGCCGCGCAACTATCGCCCGCGGCCATGACAGAATATTTCACCCGTGGTCAGCAGGGCGAGCCGTTTTTCATCAGCGCGCGTCTGCAAGAATGCAGCGATGTTGATGGGTTCAACGGCTGTTTTGTCTATGCAGAGGGCTGGCGCTGGGCCTTTGATGCAACCGCAAACAATAACCCCGCCGCCATGGCTGCTATGGCCAGTTTGCCTGTGAACACGATGCTGGGGATTTCGGGCGACGTGCTGGCCTTTAATGACATGACCGTAGATGCGCTGATTACCAAAATCGAGATGTTGCCGCCCGATGCTGTTTCGCAAAAGCTGGACAAGATGCAAGGCAGCTGGGTTAGCATAGATGATCCGCAATCAAGGATGGTGATTTTTGGGTCGGAAATGACAGACAGTTATGGGGATGAAGTGGTTGCGACCTCGGTCATCAGCTTTGCAGATGCTTGCCCAGATGGGATCGGCGGCGAGGGGCAAAAACTTGTCATGACGCAGATGGGCATGCCGCCCGAAGACGCGCTGTGCTACACTTTGGAAGATGTGACGGATACCACATTGACGCTGATGTATGTTCCGCGCGGAAATTTTCACATGTTTAGGCGGCAATAGCGGGCATTGTGCCCCGTGCAGTGACTCCGCGCAAACCTGAATGGCGTAGGGCAAGGCCGCGCAACGTTATGTGGCGCGCGGCTTGACCAACCGCGCCATCAGATGCGCGGGGGTGATCACGCCTATGGGCTGGCCCGAACGCATTACGCAAAGATCGCCCGCGCCGTTTGCGATCATGTTCATCGCCGCTTTGACGGGGGCGTTTGCGTCAATCGCAGCGCCATTCGATGTGCCCGCCTGCATGACATCTTCGGCGCGCAGCACGGCCATCGGGTTCATATGGGCGACAAAATCGGCCACATAATCGGACACCGGGTTTGCGATAATCTCGCGCGCGGTGCCGATTTGCACGATGCGCCCGCCTTCCATGAGGGCAATGCGGTTGCCCAGTTTGAACGCCTCGTCCAGATCATGGGACACGAAAATGATGGTGCGTTTTAGTGATGATTGCAGGTCAAGCAATTCGTCTTGCAGACGGGCGCGGATCAGGGGGTCTAGGGCGGAAAACGGCTCGTCCATCAGCAAAATCGGGGCTTCGGTTGCAAAGGCGCGCGCCAGCCCCACACGCTGCTGCATCCCGCCAGATAGCTCGCCAACCTTGCGGTCGGCCCATTGGGTCAGGTTCACCAGCGCCAGTTGCGCATCGACGCGCGGGCGGCGCTGGGCTTCGGACAGGCCCGCAAGTTCCAGCCCAAGGCCGACATTTTCGCGCACGGATCGCCAAGGCAGCAGGCCAAATTGCTGAAACACCATCGAAACGCGCTGCTGGCGAATGCGGCGCAGAGTTTCGGGCGCGGCGTGTGTGGCATCGACCATGACATTGCCATCGCAAACCTCGACCCGCCCACGGCAGACGGGGTTTAGGCCATTGACCGCGCGCAGAAGTGTGGATTTGCCGCTGCCCGACAGGCCCATCAGCACCAAAATCTCGCCTTCGCTGACCTCTAGGGAGCAATTATGCACGCCCAAAACTTGGGCGGTGGCCTCTTGAATCTGGGCGCGCGATAGGCCCTGATCCATCAGCGGCAGGGCGCGGTCTGGCGCATCGCCAAACACGATGGAAACATTGTCAAACCGCACGGCGATGTTTGGGGCGCCCGTCATGGTTTGCCCCCCAGCCGCAAGGTGCGATCCAGCAGGATTGCCACGACCACGATGATAAATCCCGATTCAAAGCCAAGGGCCGTGTTCACTGTGTTCAGCGCACGGATCACGGGCACGCCCAGACCGTTTGCACCAACCAATGCGGCAATCACCACCATCGACAGCGACAGCATGATGGTTTGGTTCAGCCCCACCATAATTTGCGGCAGGGCATAGGGCAGCTCTACCTTCCACAGCTTTTGGCGCGGGGTTGCGCCAAAGGCCATTGCCGCCTCGACCAGCGCCACGGGAGTGGACGCGATGCCGAGTTGCGTAAGCCGAATGGGGGCGGGCAGAACGAAGATCACTGTGGCAATCAGCCCTGGCACAGTGCCAAGGCCAAAGAATACGATGGCGGGGATCAGGTAGACAAAGGTGGGCAATGTTTGCATCAAATCCAGCACGGGCGACATGGCCGCATACAGGCGCGGGCGGTGGGCTGCGGCAATGCCAATGGGCACGCCAAGCCCCATGCAGACCACGCAGGATGACAGGATCAGCGTTAAGCTTTCGGTGGTTTCTTCCCAATAGCCTTGGTTCAAGATGAACAAAAACCCAAGGCCCACGCCAATGCACAGCCGCCAACTGCGTTGCAGCGCCCATGCCAGTGCGATGAAGGCTGCGATAATGACAAAGGGGCTTGGGGTTTGCAGCACCCACAAGATGGCGCTGATCATCGCCTCCATCCCGATGGAGATGACATCGAAAAACCCAGAAAGATGCTCTTTCATCCAATCAAAGATGAATTTCGCCAGTTTTCCTACGGGAATTTTGTGATCGGTGATCCAGTCCATCGCGATGCCTTGCCCTTCCTCGCTCTGCAAATATCCTGCGGGGGAGGCATGTTGGGGGCTGGCCCCCAACATGCTTGGGGGTGCAAAACCCCCAAGCGACCTATCCGCAAGCGCGGCGGTTATTGCAGGGCGGCTGCCACAGCGGCCTTGGCATCGCCGCCGTCTTTGGTGGTCACGCCGTCCAGCCAAGGCTCCCATGCGCCCGTGTTGGCGGCCAGCCAAGTTTTGGCAGCCTCGCGCGGGTCGGTGCCGTCATTCAGGATTGCGCCCATGATTTCATTTTCCATGGCCAGCGTGAAGGACAGGTTTTGCAGGAGTTTGCCCGTGTTGGGGCATTCGCCCACATAACCTGCGCGCACGTTGGTATCGACCACTGCGCCGCCAAGGTTGGGGCCAAAGTAATCATCGCCGCCTGTCAGATAGGTCATTTTGAAATTGGCGTTCATCGGGTGGGGTTCCCAGCCAAGGAAGATGATCGGCTTGCTGTCGCCGTCTTTGTTGGCCACTTCGGCCAGCATGCCAGCTTCAGAGCTTTCAACAATTTCAAACCCGTCTAGGCCAAAGGGGCCGCTTGCGATCATATCCAAGATGATGCGGTTGCCGTCATTGCCAGGCTCAATGCCGTAAATCTTGCCTTCCAGCGCGTCTTTGTTGGCGGCAATATCTGCAAAATCCTTGATACCCAGCGCAGCGCCAGCTTCGTTGGTAGCAAGGGTATATTTCGCGCCCTCTAGGTTGGTGCGCACGGTTTCCACTTTGCCTGCGTC
>CAXNEP010000204.1:0-4915 GCA_964200865.1 Cypionkella sp.
CAGCGAAAACGGCGAGCCAATCTCGCGCACGGGGCTGACCCAGCCTGCTGGCTTTGTTGGCGTGAACGGCGTGTTCCGCCTGCTGGGCGATGGCACCAATCAGCGCGGTTTAGCCGTGGCGCAAGTGGAAGGCGGCAAGATTGTCGTGGTCGAAGCCGCGCCAAGCAGCTTTGGCGACGCTGGGTTCTGATCTGGCTGCGCGATGACGATCGCCGACGTTTCGGGTACCAATCGGCTTCTCGCAGATGCGGGTATCCCTGCGCCCGCAAATCTGATTGCGGCCATTCGCGCTGCCCTGCCTGCCGCAGATGCAGCCCCCCGCGCCCTGCGTGACGAGGCCGTGCGCCAGATGATCGCACTAAAGTCAGGCGTGAACCAGCGCCTAGAGGCAGGTTTTCGCGCGGCGCCTTTGGATGCGCGCCCGCTGCTTGCCGCCCAATCACATCTGACGGATGTTTTGGTCACCACCGCCTTTGAGATTGCCCGCAGTGTCCTGCACCCCGCCCCAAACCCAACCACAGCCGAACGGCTGTGCGTTGTGGCGGTGGGGGGCTGTGGGCGCGCAGAAATGGCCCCGCATTCCGATGTGGATTTGCTGTTTCTGACCCCTGCCAAAATAACCCCTTGGGCGGAATCGGTCATCGAATCCATGCTGTATATGCTGTGGGATTTAAAGCTAAAGGTCGGCCATTCCAGCCGCACCATTGCCGATTGCCTGTCTATGGGGCGCGAAGATATCACCATCCGCACCGCCCTGTTGGAACAGCGCTATATCGCGGGCGATGCGCATTTGGCGCGCGATCTGGACACGCGGCTGTGGAACGATTTGTTCCGCAACACAGGCCCGCAGTTCATCGATGCCAAACTGACCGAACGGGCCGAGAGGCACAAACGCCAAGGCGGCCAGCGCTATGTGCTGGAACCCAATGTGAAAGAGGCCAAGGGCGGTTTGCGCGATTTGCAGACCCTTTATTGGATTGGCAAATATCTGCACCGCGTGCCATCGGCGCAGGGCTTGGTCGGGGCAGGGCTGCTGAGCCAAGATGAATTTGAAACCTTTGACCGCGCGGAAAATTTCCTATGGGCCGCGCGCTGCCATATGCACCACATCACAGGCCGCGCCGCCGATCAGCTGACCTTTGATCTGCAAGTCGAGGTGGCCGAGCGGATGGGATATACCGACGCAGGCGGGCGGCGCGGGGTGGAACGCTTTATGCAAGATTACTTCCGCCACGCCACCCGCGTGGGGGAGTTGACCCGCATCTTTTTGGCCGAGCTTGAGGCGCGCCACGCCAAACCAGAAGCCCGCCTTTTGGGCTTTTTCAACCGCAAAAAGGTCGCCGCAGGCTATAAGCTGGTGCAGGGGCGGATTGACTGCGCGAGTAACGAGGCCTTTCTGAACGACCCGCTGAACATGATTAAGGTCTTTGAAGAGGCGCTGCGATCTGGCTATCTGTTGCACCCCAATGTTATGCGGCTGATTGCCAATAACCTGCACCTGATCGACGATGATCTGAGGGACAACCCCGAAGCGGTACGCATTTTCCTTGATCTGATGCTGGAACACGGCAACCCCGAACGCGCCCTGCGGCGGATGAACGAATTGGGCGTGCTGGCGGCTTTTATCCCCGAATTTGAAAACATCGTGGCGATGATGCAATTCAACGTCTATCACCACTACACGGTGGACGAACATATCATCCAAACCATTTCCGTGCTGGCCCAGATTGAACGGGGGGAACTCGTCGAAGAACTGCCCGTCGCTTCGGGCATTTTGAAAGATGGCATCAACCGCCGCATCATCTATATCGCCCTTCTGCTGCACGATATTGGCAAGGGGCGGCCAGAAGATCATTCCATCATCGGCGCGCAAATGGCCCGCCGCATTGCGCCCCGCCTTGGGCTGAATGATGAGGAATGCGAAACGGTGGAATGGCTGGTGCGCTATCATTTGCTGATGTCCGACATGGCGCAAAAGCGCGATATTGGCGATCCGCGCACAGTGCGCGATTTTGCCAAAGCAGTGGAAAGCAAAGCGCGGCTAGATTTGCTAACCGTGCTGACGGTCTGTGATATTCGCGGCGTGGGGCCAACCACGTGGAACAATTGGAAGGCAATGCTGCTGCGGCAGCTGTATTCGCAAACCGCCGATGCGCTGGAAAGCGGGCTGGAATCGGCCAGCCGCCACCTGCGCGAAGATGTCTCGAAAGAGGCGTTGCGCGCAAAGCTGTCAGGCTGGGAGGGGGGCGATATTGCCGCCGAGCTTGCCCGCCATTACGCGCCCTATTGGCAAGGCCTGTCTACCGACACGCAGCTGGCTTTTGCCCAGCTGCTGCACGGGATCAAAGACGATGAAATTCGCATCGATCTGCACCCCGAACCCACGCGCGATGCCACCCGCGCCTGCTTTGCGCTGGCCGACCATCCAGGCATTTTCAGCCGCCTTGCGGGGGCTTTGGCGCTGGTCGGGGCCAACGTGGTCGATGCGCGCACCTATACATCGAAAGACGGCTATGCGACCGCCGTCTTTTGGGTGCAAGACGCCGAAGGCAAACCCTACGAGATTGCCCGCTTGCCCCGCCTGCGCGGCATGATCGAGAAAACCCTGCGCGGCGAGGTGATGCCGCGCGAGGCTTTGGCCGACCGCGACAAGGTGAAAAAGCGCGACCGCGAGTTCCGCTTTCCCACCCATATCATTTTCGACAACGAAGGGTCTGAAATCTATACAATCATCGAGGTCGACACCCGCGACCGCCCCGGGCTTTTGTATGACCTGACCCGCACTATGGCGGCCAACAACATCTATATCGCCAGCGCCGTGATTGCGACCTACGGCGCGCAGGTGGTGGATGTGTTTTATGTCAAAGACATGTTCGGCCTAAAGCTGCACGCCAAGCACCGCCAAGAGGCGCTGGAAAAGAAACTGCGCCAAGCCATTGTCGATGGCGCACAGCGCGCGGTTGGGGCGGTTTAGGTTTTACGGGCGCAAGGGGCTTCACGCCCCTTACGGGATTGGCGATGCCAATCCCTATCCCCGTGGGATATTTGTGGAGCGAGGAAGCCGCATAGGGCGTCTTTAGGTGGGCGGCGCGCTGC
Source organism: Cypionkella sp. (assembly GCA_964200865.1). GTDB lineage: Bacteria > Pseudomonadota > Alphaproteobacteria > Rhodobacterales > Rhodobacteraceae > Cypionkella. The sequence goes on from CAXNEP010000204.1 coordinate 3,097, forward strand.
AATGGGCTGGACGCCACGGGCCAAACGCGGCAATGCTGGATGCATGATTAAGGCAGGCGCGAAGTGAGCAAAACAAACCTTATCCGCAACACCATCGTTCTGGGCGGCTGGACGCTGCTGTCGCGCGGATCGGGCCTTGCGCGCGATGTGTTGATGGCGGGGTATTTGGGCACTGGGGCGGCGGCAGATGCCTTTAACGTGGCCTTTTCCCTGCCCAATATGTTTCGCCGTTTCTTTGCCGAAGGCGCGTTCAATCAGGCCTTTGTGCCGATGTATTCGAAAAAACTTGAGGGCGGCGAAGATAGCGGCCGCTTTGCATCCGATGCCTTTTCGGGGCTGACCTTTGTGCTGCTGATCGTCACGTTAATTGGTACGCTCGCCATGCCGTGGCTGGTCTGGGCCATGGCGGCGGGGTTTGTTGGGGACGCGCGGTTTGATCTGGCGGTCAGCTTTGGGCGCATCACCTTTGTCTATATTCTGTTCATCTCGCTTGTCGCGCTGCTGTCGGGCGTGATGAACGCGCATGGCCGTTTTTCCGAAGCAGGCTTTGTGCCGATATTGATGAACCTGATCTTTATCGCCGCCATTGGGCTGGCGGTGTGGGCAGGCTGGGATTTGGGGCAAACGCTGGCATGGACGGTGCCTGTGACAGGCATTGCCCAACTGGCATTCACTTGGATGGCCGCGCACCGCATCGGCTTTCGCGCGCGCTTGCACTGGCCGCGCTGGACGCCCGATTTAAAGCATCTTTTGATCATCGCAGGCCCCGCCGTGCTTGCGGGCGGCGTGGTGCAGATCAACCTTTTGGTCGGCCGCCAAGTGGCCAGCTTTACCGAAGGGGCGATTTCTTGGCTGGTCTATGCCGACCGTCTGTATCAACTGCCCCTTGGCGTGGTGGGCATCGCCGTGGGCACGGTACTGTTGCCCGATCTGGCGCGCCGCTTGCGCAGCAATGACGAGGCAGGCGCGCAAGCCAGCTTGAACCGCAGCCTAGAGTTTGCTCTGGCTCTAACCCTGCCCGCCGCCGTGGCGTTGGTGGTCATCGCCCATGCGCTGACTTTTGTGCTGTATCAGCGTGGGGCTTTTGGCCCAGCCGATACCACCGCCACCGCGCTGGCCCTTGCCATTTACGGCGCGGGCCTACCTGCCTTTGTGCTGCAAAAGGTCTGGCAGCCGCTGTATTACGCCCGCGAAGACACCCGCCGCCCGTTTCAATTTGCCCTGATGGCGATGGTGGTCAATGCCGCACTGGCCGTGGGGCTGATGCCCTATATCGGATTTGCGGCAGCGGCTGTGGCGACGACCCTTGCCGCATGGATCATGCTGGCGCAGCTGATCTGGGGCGCGCGGGGTATGGGCAGCGCGGTGCAGCTGGACGCGCGATCAAAGCAGCGCCTGCCGCGCATTATCGCGGCGGCGGCCATTATGGGCGCGGTGCTGTATGGGGTGGCATGGGCCATCGCGCCGTGGCTTTACCACATGGGCTGGCGATACATCGCGCTGGCGGGGTTGATTGCTGCGGGCGGCATTGCCTATTTCGGCAGCGGGGCCGCGATCGGCGCGTTCAAACTGTCTGATTTTCGCGCGCTGAAACGCGGTTAAAAATCCCGCTGGCGCACCCGCGCCAAGGCACGCGCAAACCCGCCCGGGGATGCGATGAAAGACAGCAAAAACCCCGCGACAAAGGCGGAAACATCAGCCACCCATTCATAGCCGCCGCCAAACAACAGCCCAAACAGCAACTGCACCGCCAGCAAAAACCCAATCATGCTAAAGGCGCGGAGTTGGTTTAACCCCGTGCCCGCAAGCCGCACCCAGA
>CAXNEP010000205.1:0-4892 GCA_964200865.1 Cypionkella sp.
AAAGGTTATCTTCCAGCCCCACGCGCACATTGCCGCCCGCCAAAACCGCCGCCGCTACATAGGGCATTTGGTTGCGGCCAATGGCAAAGGCGCTCCACATCCAATGGGCGGGCACGTTGTTGACCATGGCCAAAAACGTGTTCAGATCATCGGGCGCGCCCCATGGCACACCCATGCACAGCTGCACCAGAACGGGGTCGGGGATAATGCCTTCGGTGGCCAGTTGTTTGGCAAACCACAGATGGCCCGTATCAAACGCCTCAATTTCAATGCGCGTGCCCGATGCGACCATGCGCGCGGCCATGTCGCGGAGTAAGCCCGGTGTGTTGACCATCACATAATCGGCCTCGTTGAAATTCATCGTGCCGCAATCAAGCGTGCAAATCTCGGGGCGGCAGTCCACCACATGGGCCACACGTTCGGTCGCCCCCGCCATATCAGATTTGGCCGACATGCGGTTCATCGATTCCGTTCCGTCAAACAGCATATCCCCGCCCATGCCAGCGGTTAGGTTCAAGACCACATCGGTGCCGCTATCGCGAATACGCTCGGTCACCTCGCGGTAGAGCGCGCCATCGCGGCTGGGCTTGCCTGTTTCAGGGTCGCGCACGTGGCAATGCACCACGGCGGCCCCTGCTTTGGCTGCGTCAATGGCGGATGCTGCAATTTGCGCAGGGCTGCGCGGCACATGGGGGCTGCGGTCTTGCGTGCCGCCCGACCCTGTCACGGCGCAGGTGATAAAAACTTCGCGGTTCATGGCAAGTGGCATGGCATTCTCCCTAAGCTGCCTACCCACCATAAGCCGCTTGCAGGGCCGTGCTTGCCCGTTTACGAAATAGATATGACAAAAAGCGAAACAATCTTTGCCCCCGCAAACGCGCCCCTGACGCTGGCGATTTTGGTGCTGCCGCAGTCGTCTATCCTAGAGGTCGCCTCGACGCTTGACCCGATGCGCGCAGCCAATCGCCATTTGGGGCGCGACGCCTATCGCTGGCGCATCGTCTCGCCCGATGGGGCGGCGGTGCCGCTGACCTGCGGTATCGAATTGCCCAGCCATGGCGGGCTGGCGCAGGCCAAGGGGGCCGATGCACTGGTGGTGATTGCAGGCTTTGCCCAGTGGCAGGGCGCGGGGCGCGATGTGATCCGCGATCTGGCGCGTATGGGGCCGCGCTTTGCGGCCATCGGCGGGATTGATGCAGGCGCATGGGTGCTGGCGCGGGCGGGTCTGCTGGGCGGCTACCGCGCCACGGTGCATTGGGAAGATGCCGAAGATTTCGCCGCCGCCCATCCTGAAACGGAAGTTGTCCCTGACCGTTTCGTGATTGATCGCAACCGCTTTACCGCAGGCGGCGCGGCCCCCGCTGCCGATTTAATGCTGCATCTGATCCGCGCGCGCCATGGCGCGGCCTTGGCCCTGCAAGTGGCCGCCAGTTTCATCACATCTGCCCGCGCGGGGGGCGAGCCGCAAGTGGCGCAAAGCGCCGCCCGTCCGCCGCCTGATCTGCGGCTAGACCCGCGCGTGGCCAGCGCCATTGCGCGGATGGAAGCGCGGCTAGACAGCCCCGAACCTGCCGCCGAAATCGCCCGCCACTACGGTCTAACCGCCCGCAGGCTAGAACAGCTTTTCCAATCGGCCTTGGGCGTTAGCCCAGCCGCCTATGGCCAATCTTTGCGGCTGCAAGCAGCCAAGCGGATGGTGACCGACACGCGCCACCCTTTGGCCGACGTGGCGCTGCGCTGCGGCTTCGCCTCCGCCTCAAGCCTATCGCGCGCGTTCCAGCGCCAGTATGGAAAACCGCCCAGCCAGATGCGTTAGGCAAAGACGCCTTCGGCGAAGGTATTTTAGCCAAAATGAAAGCACTTTCACTTTGGTCAAAATACCTCTGGGGTGAGCGAAGCGAGGGGGCTGGCCCCCTGACTACCGTTCCAGCGCGCCCTTACCTGCCAGAATCTTTCCCCGCGCGCGGGTGATGCGGGCCACCCGTGTGGCGGGGTTTTGGGTGGTGTTCAGATGAAAGGCCCATGATTTTTGCCGCCCTGGGGTAAGCGCAGCAAAGGCTTCGGCAAGGCCTGGATCACAATCTAAGGCTTCGATCAGTTCGGGCGGCATGTCCACCACACGAGGGGTCCTTTCTGGTAAAATGCCTGCCGATGCATAGCCCATCGCCTCGGCCAGATAGGCTTTGATGATGGCGGCTTTTTCGGCCACTTCGGAAGGGCTGCGAAAGCAGATCATATCTGGGTTTTGTGTGTTTGGCCCCTGTTTTTCCAAAACGCCTTCAGGGTCGCGCAGCAGGGCGGCGTTGAAAAAGGTCAGCCGCATATCGCCGCGATGGGCGCCAAAAATGGCGATATTGCGGCCCGCAAACATATAGGTGGGATGGCCCCATTTTGCGACCTCGGTCAACCCCGCGCCAAGGCACAGCGCGCGCAAATCGGCCAGCCCCGTTGCCCAAAGTCTTGCCGAACAGTCAGGCGTGGCGAAACGGTCGCAGCGCCCGCAGCCATCCTGAAAAAACACGTCAGGATCGGTGATCATCGCGCGTTCCATTATGCCACCAGCAGCCCGCGCCCTTTCAGCAGCGCCTCTACCCCCGGCATTTTGCCGCGAAATTTGGTGTACAGCACATCCGCCTCTTCGCTGCCGCCTGCGGAGAGGATGAATTGTTCCAGCCGCGCCGCCGTGGCGGGATCAAACGCATCGCCCGTCTCTTCGAATGCGGCAAAGGCATCGGCGTCCATCACCTCTGACCACATATAGCTGTAGTAACCGCTGGAATATCCATCCCCTGTGAACACATGGGCGAAATGGGGGCTGGCGTGGCGCATAACAATGGCGCGGGGCATTCCCAAACCGTCCAGCACCTGCGCCTGCATTTGCATCGGATCGGCGGGCGCATCGCCCTGATGAAAGGCAAGGTCAACCATGGCCGAGGCGATGAATTCGACTGTCGCAAAGCCTTGGTCATAGGTGCCTGCATTCAGCAACCGATCCAGCATATCGCGGGGCATCGGCGCGCCTGTTTCAACGTGCCGCGCGTGTTTTTCCAGCACTTCGGGTACGTCCAACCAGTGTTCATAAAGCTGGCTTGGCAGTTCGACAAAATCGCGCGCCACTGACGTGCCCGAGATAAATCCATAGGTCACGTTCGACAGCATTTGATGCAGCGCATGGCCGAATTCATGAAACAGCGTGCGGGCATCGTCGTGGCTTAGAAGCGCAGGCGCGCCCTTGGCAAAGTTGCACACGTTAATCACCACGGGGCGTTGATCGCCGCCCAGTTTGCGTTGGGATCGAATGGCCGAACACCACGCGCCCGACCGTTTGGATGGCCGCGCAAAATAATCGCCGATGAAAACGGCGATGTGCTGCCCGTTGCGGGTAACGTCCCAAGCGCGGGCATCAGGGTGGTACAGCGGGGTGTCTAGCGGGGCAAATTCCAGCCCAAACAGGCGGCTGGCGCAGTCAAACTGCGCGGCGAGCATGGCATCCAGCGAGAAGTAGGATTTCAGCGCGGCTTCGTCCAGATCATGCAGTTGCGCCTTGCGGATGCGCGAGTAGAACCGCCAATCCCACGGCTCGAGCGGGCCAGATGCGCCATCTTTGTGCAGCATATCTTCCAAAATGGCGGCATCTGCCAGCGCCTTTTCGCGGGCGGGTTCCCAAACTGCCATCAGCAAATCGCGCACGCGGGCGGGGGTTTTGGCCATTTCGGGGGCCAGTTTATAATCGGCAAAACTGCCATAGCCCAAGGCGCGGGCGCGCTGGGCGCGTAAGGCCAACATTTCGGCGGCAATGGCGCGGTTGTCATGCGCATTGCCGTTTGCGCCGCGCAGCGTCCATGCGGTGAAGGCCGCCTTGCGCTGGGCGCGGTCTGGGCAATATTCCAAGAATGGCACGATCAAGGATCGGTTCAGCGTGATAACGGGGCCATCCGCGCCCATCGACTGCCCCGCAGCCTGCGCGGCATCAATCAGATAATCGGGCAGGCCAGCGGTATTCGTCAGCGGCATTGACCAGCTGCGTTCTTCGGCCAGAACATTCTGCGCAAATTCGGTACCCAAAACCGCCAAACGCGATTTAACGGCGGTCAACTGTTCGGCAGCGTCCCCTGTAAGCTGCGCGCCAGATCGGATGAACATCTGATGATACAGGTGCAAAACGCGAGCCTGTTCGGCGCTTAGGCCCAGATCACCCCGCGCGGCCCATAGGGTTTCAATGCGGGCAAACAGCGCCGCATTATTGGTAACTTCGGAGGCAAAGGCCGAAAGTTTGGGGGCCAAATCGCGCTGCAAACCCTCGCGCGCATCGGTGCTGTCGGCGCTGGCAAGGTTGTAAAACAGGCCAGAAACGCGGTCTAGCAACGCCTCGGCCAGCTCCATCGCCTCGATTGTATTGGCAAATGTGGGCGCATCGGGGTTTTCGGCGATGGCTGCGATATTGGCGCGCGCCTCGGATAGGCCCGCCTCGAAGGCGGGGGCGAAATGCGCGTCGTCAATTGCGCCGAAGGGGGGCAGACCAAAGGGGCCAGTCCAAGGCGTAAGAAGGGGGTTCATGGCGGCTCCTGCCAGTTACGCAGTGACCTGCGGTTCAAAACTTTCGACAAAGGCGATCATTTGCGGCAGGCAATAGCTGCGCAGATCATAGCGGGCGGCAGCATGCTCGCGCGCGGCATCGCGTAGGGGCTGATACTTTTCGGGGTTTTCAAGCGCTGCGATTAGCGTCTTTGACCACCCTTCCACATCAAAGAAATCAACCATGGTCGCGGTTCTGCCATCGGTCATCGCTTCACGAACCGGGGCGGTGTTAGAAGCCACGATGTGGCAGCCAGCGGCCATCGCCTCGATCGACGACCAGCTAAGAACGAAGGGATAGGTCAGATAAGCATGCG
>CAXNEP010000206.1:0-4875 GCA_964200865.1 Cypionkella sp.
CGATGAAACCTATGTGGGCGGCGTTTCCAGCGTGTCGGTGAACATTCTGGGGTCAAGCGATCCGACGGGCAGAAACGGGACACCAACGAACACAATCTTCTCTCTTACATCGCAGCAATTGGGCGAAGGGAGTGATGATTTCGTTCTAAACCGATATGAAATTGCGCAGGTCACCCTAATTGCCGCTGGCAATTTTGGCACCGAAAAATCTCAACGAATGACAGCACACAAATCTGGCGCGATTCTTCATGGTTTGTTAGGGAACGATTCAATGTTCGGCAGCGGTTTTGCGGATACACTTGTGGGCGGCGCTGGAAATGATCGGCTGTTTGGTGCAAATGGAAATGATATTCTTTACGGTGGAAACGGCGCTGACCAATTGTTTGGCGGCGCGGGTGTGGATACCGCCAGCTATGCCTATGCAAACGGTGCCGTGCGCATTCACCTTGGCCTGCCTTCGCGCGGCACTTCCGACGCAGGGGGCGATATTTTCGGCGGAATTGAACGTATCGAAGGCAGCAGATTTAACGATACGATCACCGGTGATGGCAAAGCCAATGTAATTTTTGCTGGCGCGGGCGATGACGTTTTATATCTTTCGGGTGGTTCGGACAGTTTATTTGGTGGAAGTGGATCAAACGACAGCCTGTATTTGGGGCAGTCTTCAGCGCAGGTTTCGCTGTTTCAGGGCAAAGGCAGTGGCGGTATTGTCCTGGGCGGTATCGAGAACCTGTATGGCAGCATGCGAAATGACAACCTGACGGGAAATTTTGCAAACAATATCGTCGCAGGTCGCGGCGGCGACGATGTGCTGTCGGGTTTCGGTGGGAATGATCAGCTGATCGGCAGCGCTGGCGATGACAGGCTGTTCGGTGGCCGCGGTGATGACCGTTTGGTCGGCGGGGCGGGTGCCGATACGATGACGGGCGGCTTGGGCCGCAATCAGTACATCTTCAACTCTGCCAAGGAAGGCGGAGATACGATTACAGATTTCAAGACAGACGCAAACACGGCAGATCGGATCTTTATCCGTGGCGAAGACTTTGGCAAATTAGACCAAGGCCAGCTAAACGCCCACCAATTCGTGTCGCACAATGATGACAATGCTGCGAAAGACGCCGATGACCGCTTTATTTACCGCGAAAGCGATAAAACGCTGTGGTTTGATATGGACGGAACGGGCGCGCTGCCAGCCCATCTTTTGGCACAGCTGGACGGCAGCGACGATGCAGAGACCGCTTTCGCGGCCTCTCACATCTGGATATTTTAGGCTTAGCCGACCAGTTCAAGGCCTGCGAAGAAGAACGCGATCTCGCGCGCAGCAGCCGCTTCGCTGTCCGACCCATGGGCCGAATTTTCGCCCTTGGACAGGGCAAATTCCTTGCGGATTGTGCCAGGTGCCGCAGCCGCTGGGTCGGTTGCGCCCATCACTTCGCGGTTTTTGGCAATAGCGCCCTCGCCTTCCAGAACCTGAACAACCACAGGCTCGGATGCCATGAAATCGCACAATTCGCCATAAAAGCCGCGCTCGGCATGTTCGGCATAGAACTGGCCAGCTTGCGCCTTGGTCAAATGAATGCGCTTGGATGCGACAACGCGCAGACCAGCCTCTTCAAATTTGGCTACGATTTTGCCCGTCAGGTTGCGCTTGGTAGCATCTGGTTTGATGATGGATAGGGTGCGTTCAGTTGCCATTTGGCTCTCCATAAAGTTAGGGCAAATGCCCGAAATCGAATGGCGGCCTGCTAGCACGGGCTGGGGGCAAAGAAAACTCCCCAAAGTGGCAAATCCATGCTATCTTTTTTTCTGTCACAAAAGGGGGGAAGCCATGCCCGTTCTTGGATTTGGCGGATATTTTCGGCGGGCAAAAGACCCAAGCGCACTTAAGGCTTGGTATTTTCAGCATTTGGGAATTGGCCCCGCGCGCGAAGGGGAACATGTATGGATGGCAGGTGGCGGGCCAGTCGTATTTGAGCCCTTTGCGCAAGAAAGCACATATTTCGCGGCAGATAAGCCAGTTATGATCAACTTTCGTGTGTCCGAGATTGACGCATTGTTAGACAGCTTGCGCGCGGCGGGCATTGCGGTGGAAACCCGCGCAGAATGGGATCACCCCGACTATGGCCGCTTTGCCCGTATCCACGATCCCGAAGGCAACCCCATCGAATTATGGCAACCGCCTGACTGACCTAATGGTTTTGGGGTCTTTCACCCCCGCTCGCCCTCTGCTATGGCCGCCTTATGTTAAAAATCGAAGATATCACCTATAACGTCGAAGGCCGCCCGCTGTTTGAAGGGGCCTCGGCAACCATTCCAACGGGGCACAAAGTGGGGCTTGTCGGGCGCAATGGCGCGGGCAAAACCACGCTGTTTAAGCTGATTAAGCGGGAGCTGGCGCTGGAAGGCGGCGAGATTTCAATGCCAAACCGCGCCCGCATTGGCGGTGTGGCGCAAGAAGTGCCGTCATCCAGCACATCCTTGCTAGATACGGTTTTGGCCGCCGATACCGAACGAGCCGCCCTATTGGCCGAGGCAGAAACCGCAACCGACCCGCACCGCATTGCCGAAGTGCAGGCGAGGCTGGCTGATATTGATGCATGGTCAGCCGAGGGCCGCGCGGCCGCCATTCTAAAGGGTTTGGGGTTTGACGCCGCAGCCCAGCTAAAGCCGTGCAGCGATTTTTCGGGCGGCTGGCGCATGCGCGTGGCGCTGGCAGGCGTGCTGTTTGCCCAGCCCGATTACCTGCTGCTGGACGAACCTACCAACTATCTTGATCTGGAGGGCGCGCTGTGGCTGGAATCCTATTTGCAAAAATACCCCCATACCGTGCTGATTATCAGCCATGATCGCGGCCTTTTGAACCGCGCCGTGTCAGGAATTTTGCACCTTGATAATCGCCAGCTGACCTATTGGTCTGGCCCCTATGACCAGTTCGCGCGCCAATTTGCCGAACGCCGCGCGGTGCAGGCGAATGAGGCGAAAAAGCAAGAAGCGCGGCGCGCGCATTTGCAGTCTTTTGTCGACCGCTTTAAGGCCAAAGCATCCAAGGCCGTACAGGCGCAAAGCCGCGTGAAGATGCTGGAAAAGATGGATATCATCACCGCGCCAGAAGACGCGAAAAAGGTGGTGTTTACCTTTCCAGAACCCGAAGAACTCTCGCCCCCCATCATTTCGATGGAAGGGGTGTCGGTGGGCTATGACGGGCGCGCGGTGCTGAAAAACCTGTCCCTGCGCATCGATCAAGACGACCGCATCGCGCTTTTGGGGCGCAATGGCGAAGGCAAATCTACCCTGTCCAAGCTGCTGGCGGGCAAACTGCCCACCATGACGGGCAAAATGGTGCGGTCTAGCAAGTTGCGCATCGGATACTTCGCTCAGCATCAGGTGGACGAATTGTTCATCGATGAGACGCCTTTGCAGCACATCATGCGCCTGCGCCCTGGCGAAGGGCAACCCAAACTGCGCGCGCGTCTCGCGTCGTTTGGCCTTGGCGCAGATCAGGCCGAAACCGTGGTTGGGCGGCTGTCTGGCGGGCAAAAGGCGCGGCTTTCGTTGCTGCTGGCCACCATCGACGCGCCGCATTTGCTGATTTTGGACGAACCTACCAACCATTTGGACATTGAATCGCGCGAAGCGCTGGTAAACGCGCTGACCGAATATTCGGGCGCGGTGATTTTGGTCAGCCATGATATGCATCTTTTGTCGCTTGTGGCAGATCGTCTTTGGCTGGTCAAAGGCGGGGCCGTGGCCCCCTATACCGAAGACCTAGAGGCGTACCGCCGCCAATTGCTTGCAGGGGATGAGGTTGCAAAACCTGCCAAAGCCGCCGTTGAAAAGCCAAAACGCGCTAGCGCCGACGATGTCAAACGCCTGCGCGCAGATGTCAAAACCTGCGAAGACCGCCTTGCCAAATTGGGCGATATGCAAAGCAAACTGGCCACAAAGCTGGCTGACCCTGCTCTGTATGAAGATGCGCGCTCGGGCGAGTTGGAAACGTGGAACAAGAAATATGGCGAGGTGATGGAGGCATTAGACCGCGCCGAAGCGCTGTGGCTGGCTGCATCCGAAAAGCTAGAGGCGGCAACAGGGTAGCGGTACTAAAGGGGGCTTTGCCCCCTCGCTGCGCTCACCCCCAAGGTATTTTCAGAGTTAGGAAGTGGGCAGACTGTTTGCACCTTTGGCATAAAGGGATTTGTGCATTACATTGCACACCAACGGCGGCTGCGGCAGAGGGTTTGAATGAACGGCGACAATTTCGCATCGGTTTTGTACCTGTCACTGATGCTGGCGGCTTTGGGTGGCTGGGCGCTGGTGGAATACCGCGCGCGCATGGGCGAGATGTTTCGCGTGGCCGCCGCATGGGGGCTGATCTTTTTGGCGGTGGCGGCGGGCTATGGCATTTGGGGCGATTTGCGCCGTGATATTCTGCCAAGCCAATCGGTGCAGGCGGGCAGCGTGCTGATCCCGCGCGCGCAAGATGGGCATTATTATGTGGAATTGAACATTAAATGCGCGGACATCACCCTGATGGCCGATACAGGCGCAAGCGGCATTGTGTTCAGCAAGGCCGATGCACAGGATTTGGGGATTGATCTGGCCAGCCTGCGTTATTTGGGTACAGCGATGACCGCCAATGGCGAGGTGCGCACCGCGCGCGTGACGCTGGGTAGCATCACCCTTGGCCCGTTCACCGATACAAATGTCACCGCCTTTGTGAATGAGGGCGAGATGGACGGATCGCTTTTGGGGATGGAATATTTGGGGCGGTTCAATATCTCGCTGGTCGATGACCAGATGGAACTGACCCGGTAAATCAAGGGTTTATGGGCGCGTTGGCGGCAGTTTTCAGCACCCATTTTCCGCTTTCCTCACTGT
>CAXNEP010000207.1:0-4854 GCA_964200865.1 Cypionkella sp.
GTTCACCCCATTCACCGTGAACCACGGCAGTATCGACGCATTGGGCTTTCGAATTTGGGACGCCGCCTACCTGCCTGATGTGCTGGACATTCCAGCCGCCGCATGGCCACATTTGAACGGCCTTGATCTGTGGATACTGGACGCGCTGCGCCGCACGCCCCATCCCAGCCACGCGCATCTAGAATTGTCTTTGGAATGGATCGCCCGCGCCGCCCCCCGCCGCGCGGTGCTGACCAACATGCACCTTGATATGGATTACGATACGCTCACCGCCGAATTGCCCACCCATATCACCCCCGCCTATGATGGGCTTGCCCTGACGCTAGACTTGTCCACCACCGATCTGCCCGAATGACCGCGCTTTTAGACGTGATCCTGCCCGTGTTTTTGCTGATCGGGGCAGGTTACCTTGCCGCACGCTTTGGCGCGCTGAATGCCGCCGCCGTTGACGGGATCATGACCTATGCGCAAAGCTTTGCCTTGCCCGTGTTGCTGTTTCGCGCCATCGCAGCGCTAGACCTAAGCGCGGCCTACAACTTTGGCCTCATGGCCTCTTTCTATATCGGCGCATTTGCATCCTTTGCCGCCATCTTCGCCGCCGCCCGCTGGGGCTTTGGCCGCAGCTTGCCCGAATCCGTCGCCGCTGGTTTTGCGGCCTATTTCTCCAACACCCTTCTGCTGGGCGTGCCCATCACCGAACGTGCCTATGGGGCCGATGCGCTGGCGGGCAATTTCGCCATCATCTCTGTCCACGCGCCGCTGCTTTATACCTGCGGGATTGTCGCGATGGTGTTGGCACAGGCCAAGGGCGCACCGTCGCAGGGGGCGTGGGCGCTGGCGCAAAACGCGCTGAAAAACATCCTCACCCAGCCCCTTGTCATCGGCATCCTTTGCGGCTTTGCGCTGAACCTCTCGAACCTGCCGATGCCCAGCGTTTTAGACAGCGCCACAGAAATGCTAGCACGCTCTGGCATTCCCGCCGCCCTGTTTGGGCTTGGCGGGGTCTTGCTGCGCTTTTCGCCCCAAGGCGAGGCGCGCCTGATCGCGTTGGTGGTCGCCGCATCGCTGATCCTGCATCCCGCCATCACCTATGGCCTTGCGCGCGGGGTGTTCGCGCTTGATACCGCCGCCCTGCGCAGCGCCACGCTGACCGCCGCTATGGCCCCTGGCGTGAACGCCTATATGTTCGCCGATATGTTCGGGCTGGGAAGGCGCGTCGCGGCCTCGGCGGTGCTGATCGGCACGGCAGGCGCGCTGGTCTCAGTCTGGGTCTGGCTGCACATCCTGCCGTAACCCTTTCACATTGGCCCAAATATCCCGCGGGGGGAGAGGGCGCGCAGCGGCCTTGGGGGGCGCGAAGCCCCCCTGTTTGGGCCATGCGCCGCGCCAAAGAAAAGGGCCGCACCCTAGGGTGCAGCCCATTTTACCAGTGGTGCGGATGAAAGGACTCGAACCTTCACTCCGGTTAAGGAACAGCGACCTCAACGCTGCGCGTCTACCAATTCCGCCACATCCGCACTCTTGGTATGGCGGCCTATCTAGCGGCTAGGGCGGCCAAAGAAAAGGGGGATTTTGCGCAGGCCCCCAGCCTTTAGGCCACCTCCATTCAAGCCGACCGCGCGGCTCAGGGCAGGATGAAACCAAATCCCCGCCATCACCAGCGCGCCCACAGCCGCCGCCACCCAAAACACCGCCATATCTTGCCCGTCCCCAAACAGCGCGTTCATCCGCCGCCCCGGCAAAAACGTAAACACACCTGGAATAATCAGCGCCTGCGCATAGAGCGCCCGCATCGCGCGGCCATGCGCAATAGCGTTGCGCAAAATCGCCGCGCGCACGGCATAGGTTAGGCCGACCAGCGTCACCATACTTAGGATATGAATGGGCGAAAATGGCCCAATCATCGGCGTTTCGGAAAAGAACATCGACGAGATCGCGGTGCAATACATCGCCGCTACCCAAACATAGCCCGCACTCTTATGCCAAATATCCCGCCGTTTGCGCAGCAATGCAAAGGGGCCAAGAGCAAAGGACAAGATCGCCGCATAGGCGTGAATCTGTATCAGGGCGGGGGCCTCGGTCAGGGCGGCTAGGGACATGGTCTTTCTTTCCATTTCGGGCGCTTTGCCCAGCATTGCAATCTGTGCTATCCCTGCCAAAAAGCTGGCCGCGGCCGCAATTTCGGATACGCAAACAAAGGGGTTTCTTCGTGAACGGCGGGCAGATGCAACTGGCGCTGCGTGACTTGCGGGACGAGTTTTCGCACCCCCCTACCCTTGTCGCGCTGGCGGGGGTGGCAGTGGTCGTCGGCATATCTGGCCCCTTTGGCACGCTTGATGCCTTTTCCCTGCTGCCGCGCATGGCCTATTGGGCTTTGGCCGTGCCGCTGACCTACGGCGCAGGTTTTCTGGGCACCCGCGCTGCGCACCCCTTTCTGCCGCGCGGCCCGCGCGCTTTGCGCATTGCACTCGCGGCACTTGGCTCGGCCATCGCAGTTACACTGGTGCTGGGGGTTTTGAACGCAGGGCTAGGCCTAAACCTTGGTGGGCCGCGCGACCTTGCCGTTGGTTTTGCCGCTGTTTATGTGATTTGCCTTGTGATCGAAGCCGTCGGCGTGGTGCTGCAATCGCAATCGCAATCGCAGCCCCTCACAAGCACAGCGCAAACCCCCGCCCTTCTGTCCCGCCTGCCGCTGGAAAAACGCGGCGCGCTGCTGGCCATCACTGCCGAAGATCACTATATCACCGTCATCACCACCAAGGGGCGCGAAATGCTGCTGATGCGCCTTTCCGATGCCATGGCCGAGGCAGCGCCCGTCACGGGCCTGCAAATCCACCGCTCGCATTGGGTGGCCTTGGCAGGGGTCGTGTCTGTGGCGCGTCTGGGCGACGGGGCCGAGGCATTGTTGATCAATGGCGACCGCCTGCCCATCGCCCGCGCCCGCATGAATGATGCCCGCGCCGCAGGGCTGCTACCGCGCAAAGGGAACTGAATGGAAATCAAACATATCAGCGGCCTAGCCCCCTATGCCGAAACCTTAGCGGCGATGGAGGCGCGCGTGGCGCAGATCGCCGCAGGCACGGCGGAAGAGGCGATTTGGCTGCTAGAACATCCCCCCCTTTACACCGCAGGCACATCCACCAACCCCGCCGATCTGACAGACCCAAGCCGCTTTCCCGTGCATATCGCGGGGCGGGGCGGGCAGTATACCTATCACGGGCCGGGGCAGCGGGTGGTCTACGTGATGCTGGATTTGAACACGCGTGGGCGCGATGTGCGCCGCTTTGTCTGCGCGCTGGAAGATTGGATCATCGCCACCCTTGCCGCCTTTAACGTGCGGGGCGAACGGCGCGCGGGCCGCGTGGGGGTTTGGGTGGTGCGCCCTGATCGCATGGGCGTGGGCGGCGCACCCGCCGAAGATAAAATTGCCGCCATTGGCGTCAAACTGCGCCGCTGGGTGTCGTTTCACGGCATTTCCATCAATGTCGAACCAGACCTGTCGCATTTCAGCGGCATCGTGCCCTGCGGGATCAAAGACCACGGGGTGACCAGCCTTGTCGATCTGGGCCTGCCCGTCACGCTGGCCGATTTGGACGCAGCCCTTCTGGCCCAGCTGCCCCAGATGCTGGTGCGATTGCAAAGCGATGTCCCCGCAACCTGCAACCCATAGCCCCTGCGACATTGCTTGCTATTGCATAGCAAAGCCTTACATAATCTGATGCACCTGCGGCACGCGACTCATCCTATGGGCGTTTGCGGCAACAACCACGCCAAACAAGAGGGCAATATGAAAAACACACTAATGGTGGCAAGTCTGGCAATTGCGGCTCTGGCCGCGCCTGCCTTTGCCCAAGACGCCGCCGCTGGCGAAAAAGAATTCAACAAATGCAAGGCCTGCCATTCGATCGTGGCGGATGATGGCACCGCCATTGTAAAGGGCGGCAAAACGGGGCCAAACCTGTACGGCGTCGTTGGCCGCCCTGTGGCCAGCATTGCCGATTTCAAATACGGCGAATCGATCTTGGCCGTAGGCGCTGCTGGCGTGATCTGGGACGAAGCTTTGCTGACCGCCTATGTCACCGATCCAGCCGCTTGGTTGAAAGAGCAAACGGGCGATAGCGCCGCCAAATCAAAAATGTCGTTCAAATTGGCCAAAGGCGGGGCCGATGTGGCCGCCTATCTGGCATCTGTCGCGCAATAAGCCGCACCGCGATACCAGTCACGTTAAGGGCGGGCCGCAAGGCCTGCCCTTTTTGCTGGTACGTTTCCAAAAATGCATCCCTCCTGCGTCAATTTGACCATAAATTATTGATGCAGATCAAAGTCTGCGATTGCGCAAAAAGCACGGCCAATCTAAACAAGGCCCATTGGCGCGCGCCACCCGCGCGCCCATTTTGTAATTTAGCGGGAGATGCCAATGGCCGACGCAGCCATCCACGGCGACCATGATGACCACCGCGGGTTCTTTACCCGCTGGTTCATGTCGACAAACCACAAAGATATCGGGATTATTTATCTGTTCACCTCGGGCTTTGTTGGCCTGCTTGCAGTGATCTTCACGGTGTATATGCGCCTTGAATTGATGCATCCGGGCGTTCAATACATGTGCCAAGAGGGTCTGCGCTTTGTGGCCGATGCCGCAGCTGAATGTACACCCAACGGGCATATCTGGAACGTCACCATTACCGCGCACGGCATCCTGATGATGTTCTTTGTGGTGATCCCTGCGCTGTTTGGCGGCTTTGGCAATTATTTCATGCCGCTGCAAATTGGTGCGCCAGACATGGCATTCCCGCGCATGAACAACTTGTCATTCTGGCTGTACGTCGCAGGAACAGCGCTTGCGATTGCGTC
>CAXNEP010000208.1:0-4853 GCA_964200865.1 Cypionkella sp.
GCCAGTTCGCGGAAGATATAATCCAAGATCGAGGTGGCGTTTTTCACCGAATCGTTGCCCTGCACCATGCCCGCAGGTTCGAACCGCGTGAATGTGAAGGCTTCGACAAACTCTTCCAGTGGCACGCCATATTGCAGGCCCACCGATACGGCGATGGCGAAATTGTTCATCATCGCGCGGAAGCCAGCACCTTCTTTGTGCATGTCGATGAAAATCTCGCCCAAACGCCCATCGCCATATTCGCCCGTGCGCAAATACACTTTGTGCCCGCCGACAATGGCCTTTTGGGTGTAACCCTTGCGGCGTTCGGGCAGTTTTTCGCGGTTGGTGCGGATGATGTCGCGGTAAATGATTTTCTCGACAATCTTTTCGGCCAAAACGGCGGCCTTTTCTTGGGCAGAGCCTGTGGCCAGAATTTCTTCTGCCTCTTCATCATCTTCGACCAAGGCCGATGCCAGCGGTTGGCTTAGCTTTGATCCATCGCGGTACAACGCGTTGGCTTTGATCCCCAGCGACCAAGACAGTTCATAGGCCGCCAAAGTTTCGCCAATCGTCGCCGAATTTGGCATGTTGATGGTTTTGGAAATCGCGCCTGAGATAAACGACTGCGCTGCGGCCATCATATAGATATGCGCGTTCACCGACAGATAGCGCGTGCCCTTTTTACCGCAAGTATTGGCACAATCGAACACGTTGTAATGTTCCACCTTCAAATGCGGCGCGCCTTCCAGCGTCATCGTGCCGCAAACATGGTCATTCGCCGCATCGATCTGTGCCTTGGTAAAGCCCAAATGGCGCAGCAGATCAAAGGTGGGATCGTTCAGCTTATCTTCGGGAATGCCCAAGGTGCCTTTGCAGAAATCGGCCCCCAACGTCCATTGGTTGAACACAAAGCGGATGTCATAGGCCGAAGGCAGCGCAGCCTCGATCTTTTCAAGCTCGCGCGCGCCAAATCCGTGGCCGATCAGCGCCGTAGTGTTGATGCCAGGGCAATTGCCGATGCTGCCATGGCCCACGGCATAGGCCACAATTTCGGCAGCTTGGGCGGTGGAATAGCCCAGCTTTTCCAGCGCGGCAGGCACGGATTGGTTGATGATTTTGAAATACCCGCCGCCTGCCAGTTTCTTGAATTTCACCAGCGCGAAATCGGGTTCAATCCCCGTGGTATCGCAATCCATCACAAGGCCAATCGTGCCTGTGGGCGCGATAACGGTGGTTTGTGCGTTGCGGAACCCGTGCTGCTGGCCCAAATGCAGCGCCTCATCCCAAGCGGAACGTGCCAAGGTGATCAGCTTTTGGTCGGGGCAATTGGCTGCGTCCAGACCAACGGGGTTAACGTTTACCCCCTCAAAAGCGCCCATATCATGGGCAGCGGCGCGGTGGTTGCGCATCACGCGCAGCATGTGCTGGGCATTGCGGGCATAGCCAGAAAACGCCCCCAATTCGCGCGCCATTTCGGCTGATGTCGCATAGCTGACGCCCGTCATCAGCGCGGTCAGCGCGCCGCACATCGCGCGGCCCTCGACGCTGTCATAACCAAGGCCCATGTTCATCAGCAAACCGCCGATATTGGCATAGCCCAGACCCAGCGTGCGGAAATCATAGGACAGTTGTGCAATTTCCTGTGACGGGAATTGCGCCATCATCACAGACACTTCCAGCGTCACCGTCCACAAGCGCGTGGCGTGAATATAAGCCTCTGCTTGGAACTGGCCATCTTTGTGAAAGGTCAGCAGGTTCATTGACGCCAAATTGCAAGCGGTATCATCAAGGAACATGTATTCCGAGCAGGGGTTAGAACCACGGATCGCGCCATCTTCGGGGCACGTGTGCCATGCGTTGACGGTGTCGTGAAACTGAATGCCAGGATCGGCGCAGGCCCATGCGGCATGACCCACCTGATCCCACAATTCGCGGGCTTTGACGGTTTTTGCGGTTTTGCCATCGGTGCGGCGGATCAGCGCCCAATCGGCGTCATCCTTTACCGCCTTCAAAAACGCATCCGTGACGCGGACGGAGTTGTTAGAATTTTGGCCCGAAACAGTGACATAAGCCTCGGAATCCCAATCTACGTCATAGGTGGGAAATTCGATGCTGGTGAAGCCCTGCTTGGCGTATTGCAAAATGCGGTTGGTGTATGTGTCGGGGATCATCGCCTTTTTCGCGGCTTTGATCGCCGCTTTCAGCGCGGGGTTTTTGGCAGGGTCAACGGCGGCTTCGCTGCTGCCATCCCATGTGCGAATGGCGGTGAAAATATCGTTCAGGCGCAGCTCATGCGCCTTGGAACCCGCCACCAGCGAGGCGACCTTTTGCTCTTCGATCACTTTCCAGTTGATGAATTCTTCGACATCGGGGTGATCCATATCGATGATCACCATCTTGGCCGCGCGGCGCGTGGTGCCGCCCGATTTGATCGCGCCCGCAGCGCGGTCGCCAATTTTCAAAAAGCCCATCAGGCCCGACGATTTGCCGCCGCCCGACAGTTTTTCACCATCGCCGCGCAGGGACGAAAAGTTCGTACCCGTGCCAGAGCCGTATTTGAACAAGCGCGCCTCGCGCACCCACAAATCCATAATGCCGCCATCGCCCACCAGATCATCTTTGACCGATTGGATAAAGCAGGCATGCGGCTGCGGGTGTTCATAGGCCGATGCCGATTTGGTCAAAACGCCCGTTTCATGATCGACATAATAATGCCCTTGGCTGGGCCCATCGATACCGTAAGCCCAATGCAGGCCCGTGTTGAACCACTGCGGCGAATTGGGCGCAGCCATTTGATTGGCCAGCATAAAGCGCATTTCGTCATAATAGGCGCGCGCATCGGATTCGGTGGTGAAATAGCCGCCTTTCCAGCCCCAATAGGCCCAAGCGCCTGCCAAACGGTCAAACACCTGTTTCGCGCTGGTCTCGCCGCCAAAATGCTGTTCAGCGGGCAGTGATTTCATCGCGGCCGTATCGGGAACCGAGCGCCACAAAAATTCTGGAACGCCCTTTTCCTTGACCTTTTTCAGCGCGGCGGGCACCCCTGCCCTGCGAAAATACTTTTGGGCCAGAACGTCGCCCGCAACTTGGCTCCACCCAGCTGGGACTTCGACGGCATCGTTGCGAAACACAACAGACCCATCGGGGTTGCGAATTTCTGAAACAATGGTTGTAAAGGCCATCGCGCCATAGGCGCCGCTGTCTTCAGTGGTGAAATTGCGTTCTATTTTCATTGCCCCGTCCTTTACCTATTACCAATTCTGGCCTTGTTTCGCAGGCGGTTTACCGCCAATTTTGGCGCCCATACGGCATGTTTGGAAGCATAGGAAATGACACTGCCCGCGTTTGGGTGTGTTCATTTGCCCGTATTGCTGCCCCACATGCCCCAGATTTAGTGTCTGCTGGCGATTGATCCCCAACATGGGGTAAATCGTGGGGGGCTTCAAACGATTTATTTACACCAAACCTAACATTTTGGGCTTGACTGCCTGTCAGCCGTTTTCCCGCTGAGGGTGATCTGCCGAGAGTTGATTCTGCACCCCGCCTAAGCCCGTTTTCCGTTGCGGCAAATCTTGCAACAAATTCGCCGTTCTAGGGGGGATGTTTAAGATTTTCTGTGAACTTACCGCACCCCTGCCCGCGCCGTGCCACTGTGAATTTGATCGAATCACCTACACTTTTTCGCCGCGTCTGGTCTCTCTTTGTCATTTGCGCTATGCCGAAAACTTGCGCAGAAAAACGCAATCGGGCGGTGCGCGCAGGAATTTGGATAGCATGAACGACAATTTGAAGGGCAGTTTGCTGATGATTGCAGCGATGGCCCTGTTTGCCATTGAGGATATGTTCATCAAATTGGCCGCCGTGGGCCTGCCTTCGGGGCAGATCGTGTTTATCCTTGGGGCCTGCGGTGCGCCTTTGTTTTTCCTGCTGGCATGGCGCAGGGGCGAGGCGATTTTTACCCGCGACGCCCTGCATCCCGCTGTTTTGGCACGCAATTTGGGCGAGATGGTCGGCACGCTGGGCTTTATCATCGCCCTTGCCGCCTTGCCCTTGGCGCTGGTTTTGGCGGTGATGCAGGCCATGCCCTTGGTTGTGACCATGGGGGCGGCCCTGTTTTTGGGCGAATCGGTTGGCTGGCGGCGCTGGATGGCCATTATCATTGGCTTTTGCGGGGTTTTACTGGTGATCCGCCCCGGGATGGACGGGTTTGACCCGACGGCCCTTTGGCTGGTGCTGGGTGTTTTGGGCATGGGCGGGCGCGATTTGGTGTCACGCAAAATTCCCGCGCGGCTTGGCAATGCGCAGGTTTCGGCTTGGGGGCTGATTGCGGTTACGCTGTTGGGTGCGCTGATGATGCTGCAGGGCGGCATTGCTGCGATTCCCGCCCAAGATGCGCTGTGGCTTTTGGGCGGCGTGGTTTTTGGCACGGCGGGGTATCTTGCCATAACGACTGCTGCCCGCACGGGCGAGGTCAGCATTGTTGCCCCGTTCCGCTATGTGCGGCTGGTGTTTGCTATGGCCATCGGGCTGCTGGTGTTCGCCGAGGTTCCAGACCATTACACCCTAATCGGCGCTGCGATCATCGTTGGATCGGGCCTTTACGCCTTTATGCGCCAACGCGCCAAAGCGCGCGCGACGTAACACTTCCCAAACAGCCCCCCGTGCGCTATCAGGCGCGCGAGATCACCCCCTTCATCGGAGCCGAGCATGAGCACGATTATTGATATCCACGCCCGCGAGATTTTGGACAGCCGTGGCAACCCCACTGTTGAAGTAGACGTTCTGCTGGAAAGTGGCGCTTTTGGCCGCGCGGCTGTGCCTTCGGGCGCGTCCACTGGCGCACATGAGGCGAACGAGCGCCGCGATAATGA
>CAXNEP010000209.1:0-4827 GCA_964200865.1 Cypionkella sp.
CCCACAACAAGGCCATATCCCACCAGATCATTGGCGCGAACCCCATCAAATTCGACAAGGTCTTTGATCCTAATAGAGTCCGCACTGGCAAAGGGTGCGGTGAAAAGGCATAGGGCAAGGGCCCAGAAAATTGTGCGCATTACAGATAATCCATCAAGGAAAGGCGCGTCATCCGCGCGGTAAGGGTGTAGATTTTTTCAAGCTGGCCTTGGGTTTCTTGCAGTTTTGACGCCGCCTCGTAGGGATCAACGGTGGTGATCTCGTTTCGGACAATCTTAAGGCTGGTCGCCTCGGCGCTGTTGCGTGCGGCGGCGCTTTGAACCTGCGCTTCAACTGCGCCCAACTGGCCCGTCAAATAGGCGCGGTCGGTGTTGGTTTGCATCAGGCTTAGGCCTGCGCGGTTGGCAATATCTTGGCGCACATTGGTTTGGCCTGCCATCAGGCCGCGGTCCAGCAATGCAGCCATTGTGATGCCCTTTAAGGTGACCTTGATGGCGGGATCAAGGGCGGTGATGTCCATATGCGCCTGTTCACCCGCAGCTACAGTCACGGGGGCCAAAGGCGCGCCGCCTTGGTAAATGGTGGCTGCAAACCCTGTTGGGCTGTCAAACCACGCCGCCAGCGCCGCCTCGATATCTGCGCCAGACGTGTAGCCTGCCACAGCCAATTCAGCGCCATCCAGCAGCGTGCTAGCACTGGCCACGGCAGGCGAAGACGTGGCCGTGCCCGCAAAAATAGACCTATCACCAAAGCGGGTATTCAGGGCAGAAACCACGGTTTCGAGATTCGACCGCGCCGTGGTTGCCGCCGCAGAAATGCGCGTTTCGGAAACACCTGTGCTAACCCCCACCAAAAACTCGGCCAAGTTTGAAGACAGCTCGTGTACCGTGTCCAACGCCGTTTGCATCGCGCCCATGACCAAAAGCTGCTCGCGCGCAAGGGTTTGATACCCTTCCAGCCGCGACAGGCTGGCATCCAGCCCCGTAATCGGCACCACATCGCCACGCACGCGCGCAGTGATGTCGCGCGATTGGCCTGTAACCACCTCGTCTTGCAGCAGTTGCATTTCGGCCTTTGTGGTCACATTCTGCCGCCGCAGCAGATAAGAATGTGCAAGATCGCCATAAGACATAGATGTCATGGTCAGAATCCTAACAAGGTTTGGATCATTTCAGAGCTGGCTTTGATCACGCGGGCATTGGCCGAATAGGCCTGTTCAATCAGCAGCAGGGTCTGCATTTCTTGGTCGGTATCCACGCCGCCTGCCAATTCGATGGTGCGCAAATGGTCATAGCGGGCGGCGGCGAAGCTGGTTTCGCTTTGCGCCGTCAGCCGTGTGGTGGCAATGCCCGATACCATATCGGCAACCAACGTGTCATAGCTGCGGGTGCCCACAGAAAACCCGCCCGACACAGGCGCGCGCTGCGCCGTCAAAGCAGACGCCAGATCATTCAGCAGCCCCGCATTGCCCAGCGCGCCTTGTACAGATGCGCCCAGACCATCGCGCAGCTTCCACAAAGCGCCGCTTTGCGTGGGGTCAATAATTGGGTTCAATTGCAAACGCTGGGCCAGCCCCAGCTCGTCAGCGGGCAGAAATGGGTTGCCCAAATCTGTGAACAGGCCCGCATCGCCCGCCGCGCGTGTGGGGTCAAGCGCGGGGTCTTGAAACCTTTCGACCAAGTCGCGCGCGATGGCATCAAGTTTTTCTTGCATCTGCGGGGCCAGCACGTCGCGCAAGGCGAAATGCGCGGCCAAACTGCCCCCCGAGATAAGCCCGCCTTCGGCAACCGTCGGGACAGATTGGCCATTAATGGTCAGCCCCGAAAGCGCGGCGCTGGCAATGGTCATATCGGGCGTGATCACGCCCACGGGCGTAAAGCCAAATGTTGCCGAGGCGCTGCCATCCAGCAGCACGGCCCCGCCTGTACTGTACAGCGCGATTTTGCCGCCATCGCGCGGCACTTCGCGCAAAGGGATGATTTCGGCAATCGAATCGATGACTTGTTGGCGCTGATCCATCAGGCCCGAGGCATCCCGCCCCGTGCCGACACTGGCCAGAACTTTGGTGTTTAATTCAGCCACCTGCGCCAAGGCTTTGTTCAGGCGGGCAACCTCATCTTCTATTTGGTCATCGGCCTTGGCCCGCTGCAATTGAACTTCGCTGGCGGCGGTGCTGATTTGCGTGACAAGGTTTTTGGCCGACTGCGCCACCGAATTCAGCCGCGCCTCGCTGTCGGGGCGCGAGCTGGCCTCGATCAGCGCACGTTCAAAGGCGGCGATACGGGCGTTGACCGAAACCTCGCTGTCAGGCGTGCCAACAGCGGTTTCAATGCGCTGCAAAAAGTCGCTGGCCACCGTGCGCGCGCCCGTTCCTGCGCTGGCAAGGCGGCGGTCGGAGATGGCCACAGGGTCGGCGTGGCGCACAATGCCCGCCACCCGCACCCCCTGCGAGGTTGCGCCAAGTTCGCGCACCGCGACCTGCATTTCGCGCCGCCCATAGCCTTCGGTCTGCGCATTGGCAATGTTGGTCGACACCACTTCCGCGCCCCGCGCGGTGGTTGACAGGCCCGACAGGGCCGCATGCATTGCCCCAGAGATAGACATTTATCTGCCTATCGCTTGATATTGGTGGTTTCTTGCAGCATCTCGTCAACCGTTTGGATGACTTTGGCGTTAGACGAATAGGCCCGCTGTGTTTGGATCAGGTTGGTAAGTTCGCCCGCCACATCGGTGGTAGACCCCTCACGCGCATAGCCCACCACTGCCCCAGTTGGCCCATCGCCCGCATCCCATAAAAAGAACGAGCCTGACGAAGGCGAAACTTGATAGGTTTGGTTGTTCAGCGCCTTTAGCCCGTTCAAATTGGGCACATCAACCAGCGGAATTTGATACAGGCGGCGGGTAAAGCCCGTGTCATAAGTCGCATTCAAATAGCCGTCTTCGTCCACCTCAACGACCGTCAGGTTCCCCACGGGTGATCCGTCTTTGGTAATGGTGGTGGGCGCAAAGCTGTCAGACAGTTGCGTCAGCCCGTTCGGGTCGCCCGACCGCCCAATCACCATGGTCAGCGGCCCGCCTGCAACAGTCAAATCCAACTCGCCCGTGGTGGCATTGTAGGCACCGCCAGAAATGGCCGTGACAGAGGACAGCGTGCCGCCATTGCCGCGCGTATCATCAAAGACCAAAGTATACTCGCCCACCAAAGCGCCGCCTTGGGCGGAATCGCGAATTTGCAGGTTCCATTCATTTGTAGAGCCTGTGGCAGGCACATTGGGCGTAAAGGTGATATTTAGCGCCTCGGACGTACCAAGGTTGCCGAAATATTCTACAGACAAGGGCAAAGGCGTGCCATTGGCGCCCGCCTCGGTCGCGGTAGCTGGTAGGTTCACACCCAGTCGCAGCAGCGTTGTGGGATCGCCCGCCTGTTGGTTCGTATTCACAATCACTGGCGTCAGGCCCGCAATTGTATCGCGCGGCAGCACAGGAATGGTGCCATCGGCATTTGCCGCCCAGCCCAGCAATACAAGGCCCGACGCTGTGCGCAAAACGCCATTGGCATCAGGGTTAAAGCTGCCTGTGGTGGTCATCATCAGCGCGCGGTCAGAAATGCCCTCGCCAATGCCAACCGCCGATGTCACAGGAAACATACCCCGCCCCGACACCGCCAAATCCAGCGCGTTCGACGTAGACACCAACGCGCCGCGTTCATCGACCAGCCGTGTGGATGCTGCCCGCACCCCCCCTGCCGAATAGATCCCCGATCCGGGGTTGGGCGTGATCACCATGGTTTCAAAGCTGGTGGTCGCCCGTTTATACCCAAAGGTGGCCGAGTTTGCGATGTTGTCAGAAATGGTGGCAAGGCGGGTGGCATTGGCATTCAGCCCTGCGACCCCCGCACTAAGCGAGGACGAAATGGTCATGGATTGCGCCTTTCTGCAGCAATGTCTTATGCCGCAGATATTTGCCCCAAAGCCCTTAATATCCCCCTAATGGCTAAAATGCTGCGTATTTCACCGATCTTTGCGCAGCAAAATGACTTCGATGCGGTTGTTGCGCACAGCCGCAGGATCACTAGTCACAGCCTTGCGGTCGGCATGGCCAGTGACGCGGACGATACGTTTGGGCGGCATATTGGCCCCTTCCAACAGCAGGCGTATTGCATGGGCGCGCTGGGTGGTCAAATCCCAAGCGGGGTTTTCAATCAGCGTGACGGGATAGGTTTGGATATACCCGTTCAGGGCCAAATCATTGGTAGAAATGGCAAAAACCTCGGCCAAAAGCGCTGCAATCAAGCGCGTGTTTTCGGTGGGGCCTGCCGTTTGGCCCACAAACAGGGGCGCATCGGGCAGATCGAACAGTTCCACAACAAGGCCCTCATCGGTGACGCGGGTGATGACATGGCGCATCAGACGCTCCATCGTCATGCTTTCCCCGCCCTTTTTGGCCAATTGTTCGGACATCTGTTCAAAGGCTGTTTGTTCGGCAGCCGCCTCGCCCGCACCAGATTTGCCGCCAGCTTGCGCATCCTCGCTGGGCTGGCCATCGGGCTGGCCTGTGCCATTTTTGGCCAAGGCTTGTTCCGAATAAATCGAATCGCCGCCAAACGCGCCATCGCCCCCGCCCGAAACGCGGGTCATCGGGATGGTGGGGTTGAAATAGTCCGCAATTCCCTTGCGTTGTTTTTCCGTTGTCGCGTTCAGCAACCACATCAACATGAAAAAGGCCATCATTGCCGTCACAAAGTCGGCATAGGCAACTTTCCAAGCACCGCCATGATGCCCGCCGCCCTGAATAACCTTTTTCCGTTTGATGATGATTGGCGCGGTG
>CAXNEP010000210.1:0-4824 GCA_964200865.1 Cypionkella sp.
CGTTCGCAAATCCAGATGGTGTTCCAAGACCCGCTGGCCAGCCTGAACCCGCGCATGACTGTAGGCCAGATCATTGCCGAGCCGCTGAAAACCCATCACCCGCAGCTTCACGCCAGCGAAGTGCGCGCGCGCGTGCAATTGATGATGGATCGGGTGGGCCTGCTGCCCAACCAGATCAACCGCTATCCGCATGAATTCTCAGGCGGACAGTGCCAGCGCATTGGCATTGCCCGCGCCCTGATTTGCCAGCCGAAATTGCTGATTTGCGATGAACCTGTTTCCGCGCTGGATGTGTCAATTCAGGCGCAGGTCATCAACCTGCTCTCGGATTTGCAGCGCGATTTGGGGCTGGCGATGATTTTCATCGCGCATGATCTGTCTGTGGTCAAACACATCTCGGATCGTGTGATGGTGCTGTATCTGGGCCGCATGATGGAGGCGGCTAGCAAGGACGATCTTTTCGCCGCCCCCGCCCACCCGTATACCCAAGCGCTGCTGTCATCTGTTCCCATTCCCGACCCCGCGCGCGAGCGGGCAAAGCAAGCTATCCCGTTGTTGGGTGATCTGCCCTCGCCGCTCGCGCCGCCGTCGGGCTGCGTCTTTCGCACCCGCTGCCCCAAAGCTGCCGAAATTTGCGCCGCGCAAATGCCTGTGGCCAAGGCGGGCGGGCATCAAACGGCCTGCCATTTCGTGTAAAGGGCATAACTGTGCTGCGCGTCCGCATATTGACGCAAATCAACGTCCGACCTGCGCCCTTGCCCTATCCTGCCGCTTAACCTGCACCTTCGCAGGCTATGTTACAGGAGATGACGATGCACAAACCTATCGCCTATATGCCGCTGTCCACCTATATCGAGGCGGTTAGTGACGCGGCCATTCTTGATGCGCTGCACTTTGGCGCAGGGTTGGGGCTGGGCCTGCATGTTGCGGCCTTTGCCGCCGATTTGCCCCAGCCCTATTCGCCCATGGGCGATATTGCCTTTGATCTTTCGGGTTGGATTGAAGAGGCGAAAAAGGCCTGCGCGGCCGAGGCGAAACGCTTGCAGGCCGTTGTTACGGGGGCGGGGTTGGGCGCCGAATTTGCCTATCACGCCCATATGGGCGCGCTGATGCAAACCGCCCCCGCCGAGGCGCGCCGTTTTGATCTGTCGCTGCTGCCATGGCAGAAAGATGCTGTCACCATGCGCGAATTGGCTGAAGCGGTGATCTTTGGCGCGGGCCGCCCTGCCCTGCTGGTGCCGCTGGGGGCCAAACCTGCACCATTAGACCATATCGCCATTGCATGGGATGGCAGCGCCGTAGCCGCCCGCGCCCTAAACGATGCGCTGCCTTTGCTGGCAAAGGGCGGGCAAATTCTGGTGCTGAGCGCCGCAAGTGCAGGGGCTACGCCCGCGCAAGAGCGCGCCGATGCTATGGCCACCGCGCTAAAGGCGCGCGGATATGCGGCAACGGGCGTAGCTGTGCCCGATGGCGCTGCGCCCCTGTCTGCCACGCTGCAAGATGTGGCACGGGCGCGCGGCGCGGGCCTATTGGCCATGGGCGGATTTGGCCATTCGCGCCTGCGCGATTTTGTTTTGGGCGGGGCGACCAAGGGCGTTTTGGGCCAACTGACCATGCCTGTTTTACTATCGCACTAAAGGCGGCGCGCTAGATCATTGATCTTGCGGCAATGTCTTGATGAACTCTTCAATGCGCTGCAGACGATCTTGGCTAAGGGGGTGGGTGGAAAGCCATTCCATCCCCTCATCCGCGCCATTTTCTTCGCCAATCCGCTGGAAAAACACCGCCAGCCCTGCGGGGTCGTATCCTGCCGCCGCAGCAAGGCGCAGGCCAAATTCATCGGCCTCGCGTTCTTGCGCTCGGCTGTGCGACAGCGATAGCAGCACATTTCCCTCTAGCACGATATCATCCAAGATAGGCCCCACATCCCCCGCCAAAAACGCAATCAGCACGGCAGAGCCAAGCGAGCGATACAGCCGATAGAGCCCATGCTGATCAACCACATGGCCCATTTCATGCCCCAAAACCCCTGCGATAATGTTCGGGTCGGGGAATTCCTTGACGAAATCATCCGTCATCACCATCGTGCCCCCAGGCAGGGCAAAGGCATTGGGGCCAAGCCCAGGCATGTTGCGAAACAACAGGGCAAATTCTTGCGCCGCGCGAACATCTTCGGGCAAGGCTGCGGTAAGCTTGGTAAAAACTGCCTCGACCTTGGCACGATCAGCCGCGGTTAAGATGCTGTCTTCGGCCATGGTGGTGTCAATCACCTGCAAGGTGCCGCGATCCATTTGGGCGACCAACGCAGGCGGGGTGGCGGCAATGGCAATGGCGGCCAGAATATCCAGCCCATAGCGCCAGATTGCCCAAGCCGCCAGGGCGCAGGCCAGCACAACCCCAATCAGGCGGGGGCCGAATGCCTCGTACTGGTGCAAAACCGCGCCGCGCGTTTGCCCCGTTACGCCCACAAATCCTGCATGATCACTGGTTTCAAACAGCGCGCCGTCGGGAAAGGTTACCTTGCGCGGCGCAGTGCCAATGGGCGCATCAAACTGCAACAGGTTACGCGGCGCGCGTGCCAAAACCATGCCCGCAGCATCGCGCAATTCCGCCCATTCGGCGGTAACTGTCAGCTGCGCCACGACGCGGCGCGACGCCCCCGCGCCATATGCTGCACCCATAACCACATGCTGCGTTTGCCCGTACACCATCACATTCGTCCTCACATGGGCAGCCCCGCTCCCATACCTTCAAAATCAGCAAAGGCATCGCCCACGGCATTGCCCGTGGTTTGCGCTTGGGTGACGAAATCATCGAGCGACCCACCAAGGCTGTACCCCGTATGCGCAGCTAAATAGCGCGCAAGCCGCACCTGAGCCCAAGGCAGCATCAGGAAAAACGTGCAGATCACAACGGCCGTGTTTGATAGGGCAATCCACAGCAGCATCCGCGCAGACACCGCCGAGGCCAGACGATGCCCGCCTTCCAGAACGGTGTTGTTGTAAATCACATTGCGCGTCATGGCCTGATAGATAAAGGCCGCAGGGAGTATTGCCGCAAAAAACAGCAAATAGGCCAAGCTGATAAGCCGCAATATCTGGGTCGGGTCTGTTTCGGCATTTTGCGCAGCCGATCCAAAGCTTGCAATGCTGATGCCAAACAGCGCCGCACCGCCCAGCGAAACGCCAATCACCCACAGGGCGGCAACGGCAAAGGCCTTATAAAAGGCACCCAGCGGAAATTCTGCTGCAAAGCGTGTGCCACCAAGGCGGGCATTGGCGATGGAAAACCTCTTGAACGCGCGATCTAAAATGGGAAAGGTGCTGTAAAGCGTCAGCAAAACGCCGATGGGATAGACCAGCATCAGCAGCATGGCTTGGCCCGTTGTGCCATCAAAGCCAAAACGCACATTGGAAAAGCTGGACATGCGGGCATTGAACATCATTGACCGCAAAATCAGCCAAGGAAAGGCAAGCAGCAGCACTAATGACAAAAGCAGGCCCAAAGGCGGCACCGCAGTCAGCAGAATCTGATACACAATCAAGGCCCCGATAACGATCAAACGCCCTTTAAATATCTGGCCACCTGTCGCGTGATAGTCAAAATTGCGCCCTTCAACAAAGGTGTTGTTGTAGAAATACTTTTTGGTGCGCACTTTCGCCCAAGCGGAATAAATCCCAATCGTCACGATGCTAAGCATAAGGTTCACAATCCAAATGCCAAACCATTCATTCGCCGTGCCTGTAAACTGAAAGGGTTTGCTGCCTTCGGGAAGTGCTGCGCTCATATCCTGTCCATTCGTTCGAATTAAAGTTGCGCAAGGTTATGCCGAAGCGTTTGGTTTTGAAAACCACCATAATGGATGTTTCAAAAAATTTCGCGCAGGGGTTGCAAATCGGTGCCCTGCATCACCTGCACCAAAACCCAACTTTGGTAGGTTTCACGGCTCCTCTCACATCAATCTTCGGCATAAATCGCAGATCAGCCGCAAGTTTTACGGGCCATATGATCTAGATCATAGAAAACCGCTGCGCGCTTTGGCAGATTTTGCCTGTACTGTTGGCAAAAGGTGACCCAATGCGGTTGACAACGCGCACAAATCTGGCAGCCCGCGTGTTGATGTCCTGCGCGGTGAATGACGGCGTTGTTTTGCGCAGTGCAGATATTGCGCAGCGCACCAATGCCTCGCTGAACCATATGTTGCAAATTGTGAACGCGCTGCAAGAGCATGGCTTTATTGAAACTTTGCGGGGCCGCACAGGCGGGCTGCGTCTGGCGCGCCCAGCGGCTGACATTTCTATGGGCGAGGTGTTTCGCATTTTTGAAGGTCGCATTGCCTTTGCAGAATGTTTCGATCCGGCGACCAACACCTGTCCCTTGGTCAGCACCTGCCAGCTGCGCGGGATCCTGTCCCGCGCGGTCGAGGCGTTTTTTCACGAACTGGATGGGGTCACCTTGGCCGATTTATGCACAGACAATTGCGGTCTTGCGGCGCTGCTCAGTTTTCACAGCATCCGCGGCCCAATCTGCAAGGGGCAAGACATGCAGTGTGTGCCGATTTGATTCGACCTTCGCAAACAGCAACAACCACATGGGGCACAGAAAATGGCGCGGGGCTTTCGCCCCGCGCCATTTTGTTTTGATCTTGACCTGCTACCGAAAACTTACTTATTCAGCCGCCGCCAATTTTGCCGCCAAGGCCGCTTCATAGGCCTTCAGCGTTCTCCTTGCCGATGTTCCATATCCTGCGAAATCCCCCACTGCCAATTCTGGGAACAGCGCCAGAATTTCCGCGCGGGCGTCTTCGGCCAGCGCTCCCCAGCC
>CAXNEP010000211.1:0-4805 GCA_964200865.1 Cypionkella sp.
TGCTGACTGAATTTTTCACCCTATTCCCCGCCACTGTCGAACTTGGCCTGTGCGCGATTATCCTTGCCACGGCCATTGGCATTCCTTTGGGCGTTATGGCGGCGCTAAAACGCGGCACGATGTTTGATCAGCTGACCATGGGGGCGGCGCTGATTGGCTATTCCATGCCCATTTTCTGGTGGGGCCTTTTGCTGATTATCTTTTTCTCGGGCATTTTGGGCTGGACACCCGTTTCGGGCCGCATTTCGCTGATGTTTTATTTTGACCGTGTGACGGGGTTTATGACCATCGACGCGCTGCTTTCGGGGCAAAAGGGGGCTTTTGCCAGCGCGTTGCGGCACCTGATCCTGCCCTCAATCGTGCTGGCCACCATCCCAATGGCGGTGATCGCGCGGCAATCGCGCAGCGCTATGCTAGAGGTGCTGGGCGAAGATTACGTGCGCACCGCCCGCGCCAAGGGGATGCGCCCCTTTCGTGTGGTGGCCGTTCACGCCCTGCGCAACGCGATGATTCCCGTCATCACCACCATCGGGCTGCAAGTGGGCACGCTGATGGCTGGCGCAATTTTGACCGAAACCATTTTCTCTTGGCCTGGCATCGGCAAGGCGATGGTCGATTCGATTGGGCGGCGCGATTACCCTGCCGTGCAGGGCGGGCTTTTGCTGATTGCGGGAATTGTGATGGTGGTGAATTTGGTCGTTGACCTGCTGTATGGTTGGATCAACCCGCGCATAAGATATGGGGCTGGCAATGAATGATCTGCACCCTGTTCGGGAATTTTGGCACTATTTCCGCGAAAATCGCGGCGCGGTCATTGGCCTGTATGTGTTTATGGCTTTGGTCGCACTGGCTATTTTGGCCCCGCTGATCGCCCCGCACGACCCCGCCGCACAGGCGCGCGATGCGCTGCTGGTGCCGCCCGTCTGGCAAGATGGCGGGCAGTGGCGTTTTCTTTTGGGCACCGATGCGATTGGCCGCGATATCCTATCGCGTCTTTTGTACGGCGCGCGGTTTTCGCTGTTTATCGGCGTGGTGGTGGTGATTATCGCGCTGACGGGCGGGGTGATTGTGGGGCTGTGGGCGGGGTTTTATGGCGGCTGGGTGGATAGCGTGATTATGCGCGTAATGGATGTGATTCTGGCCTTTCCATCGCTGCTGCTGGCCCTTGTCTTGGTTGCCATTTTGGGGCCGGGGCTGCTAAACGCCATGATCGCGATTGCGCTGGTCTTGCAGCCGCATTTTGCGCGCCTGACCCGCGCCGCCGTGATGGCCGAGAAAAACCGCGAATATGTGATGGCCGCGCGCGTGGCGGGGGCCAGCAAAACGCGCTTGATGTTTCGCACCATTCTGCCCAACTGCCTTGGCCCGCTGATTGTGCAGGCGACCCTGTCGTTTTCCAACGCGATTTTGGATGCGGCAGCGCTGGGCTTTCTGGGCATGGGCGCGCAGCCGCCAACGCCTGAATGGGGCACCATGCTGGCCGAAGCGCGCGAATTTATCCTGCGCGCATGGTGGGTTGTCACCCTGCCTGGCCTTGCCATTTTGATCACGGTTTTGGCGATTAACCTAATGGGTGACGGGCTGCGCGATGCTTTCGATCCCAAAATGAAGCGGAGCTGATCGATGCCCCTGCTGACCATCCGCAACCTGACCGTAACGTTTGATACGCAAAAAGGCCCTTTCCGTGCCGTGGATGGTGTGGATGTTTCCGTGGATGCGGGCGAAGTTTTGGCGATAGTTGGCGAAAGCGGGTCGGGGAAATCTGTTTCCATGCTCGCGGTGATGGGCCTGCTGCCACCATCGGCCACTGTCACCGCCGATGAGATGACATTTGACGGCCAAGATTTGCAGGCCATGTCGGCGGCCGCAAAGCGCCGCATCATTGGCCGCGATATCACGATGATTTTCCAAGAACCGATGGCCAGCCTAAACCCTTGCTTTACCGTTGGTTTCCAGATTACCGAAGTGCTGCGCCAGCATTTGGGAATGACGCAAAAACAGTCTCTAACCCGCGCGTTAGAGTTGCTTTCAGCTGTTGGCTTGCCTGACCCGAAGGATAAGCTAAACGCCTATCCGCACCAACTGTCGGGCGGGCAATGCCAGCGCGCGATGATCGCCATGGCGCTGGCATGCCAGCCCAAACTGCTGATCGCAGACGAGCCGACAACCGCTCTGGACGTGACCATTCAAAAGCAAATCCTAGACCTGCTGATGGATTTACAGGCCAAAACGGGCATGGGGCTGATTATGATTACCCACGACATGGGCGTTGTCGCCGAAACCGCCGACCGCGTTGTGGTGCAATATCAGGGCCGCAAGATGGAGGAAGCAGGCGTTTTGCAATTGTTCGAAAACCCACAAAACCCCTATACCCGAGCGCTGCTATCAGCCCTGCCCGAACATGCCACGGGCAAACGCCTGTCGACCGTGGCCGATTATATGGGGGCCCCGCAGTGAGCGATTTTGTCATCGAAGGCCGCAATCT
The DNA here is from genome assembly GCA_964200865.1 of Cypionkella sp. Taxonomy (GTDB): domain Bacteria; phylum Pseudomonadota; class Alphaproteobacteria; order Rhodobacterales; family Rhodobacteraceae; genus Cypionkella. Next base: position 2,486 of record CAXNEP010000211.1, read on the forward strand.
AACCCGTGCCTATCGCAGCGGCGGGGGCCTGTTTTCGCCCAAACGCGAGGTGATGGCGCTAAAGGGCCTATCCTTTGCCGTGCCGCGCGGAAAAACGTTGGCGATTGTGGGTGAAAGCGGTTGCGGCAAATCGACCCTTGCACGCATCATGACGCTGATTGATCCCGCCACATCGGGCGAATTACGGATCGACGGGCAGGCGATTGATATCCGCCAAAGCCTGCCCGCCGACGTGCGCCGCAAGGTGCAGATTGTGTTTCAAAACCCCTATGGCAGCCTGAATCCGCGCCAAAAGGTAGGCGATATGCTGATGGAACAGCTTTTGCTGAACACCGATCATTCCCCCGCCCAGCGGCGTGACTTGGCCATGGCCATGCTGCAAAAAGTGGGGCTGCTGACAGAACATTTCACCCGCTATCCGCATATGTTTTCTGGCGGCCAACGACAGCGCCTTGCCATTGCCCGCGCGCTGATGGTTACACCCAAGATTTTGGTTTTGGATGAACCTGTCTCGGCGCTGGATCTTTCGGTGCAGGCGCAGGTGTTGAACCTGCTGGCCGATTTGCAGGGCGAATTCGGCCTGACCTATATCTTTATCAGCCACGATCTTTCGGTGGTGCGGCACATCGCTGATGAGGTGATGGTGATGTATCTGGGCGAAGTTGTGGAAAAGGGGCCCGCCGCGCAGGTGTTTGCCAACCCGCAGCACTCCTATACGCAGACGCTTTTCGCCGCGACCCCGCGCGCCGATGTGGCCACCATTAAGGCGCGGCTTGCACGGAAACTAGCGCAGGCTTAGCCCGCCTTGTTCTTGCAGAAAGGCAACCACTTCGTCCACGCCATGCCCCTGACGCAACCGCGCCATGACATAAGGGCGCGTGCCGCGTGCGGTTTTCGTATCAGCCTCTAACAAGGCCAAATCAACGCCGACATAGGGCGCGAGATCGGTTTTGTTCACCACCAATAGGTCAGATCGCGCCACGCCCGGCCCCTTTTTGCGCGGAATGTCCTGCCCTGCGGCCGTGTCGATGACATAGATCGACAAGTCAGCCAATTCAGGGCTGAAGGTGGCGGCAAGGTTATCGCCGCCTGATTCAATCAGGATCAAGTCTAGATGTGGAAAATTGGCGCGCAAATCGGCCACGGCGGCAAGGTTGATGCTGGCATCTTCGCGAATGGCCGTATGCGGGCAACCGCCCGTTTCCACACCACGAATGCGGGCGGCGGGCAGCACCTGCGCGCGGGTCAGATAATCGGCATCTTCGCGGGTGTAGATATCATTGGTGATCACTGCCATATCGCAGCGGCTTGCCAGTGCCGCGCACAGCTTTTCGGTCAGCGTGGTTTTGCCAGCGCCCACGGGGCCGCCAATTCCCACGCGAAGGGGGCCGTTACTGCTCATGTTCTGTAAATCCTGACGTCAAGGGTTTCATGCGCCATCGAGGCCATATCTGCCCCAATGGTCGAAGATGAAATTTCGGTTATCTCGGCGCTTGCCGCTTGGTGTGCCACGCGCAAAATCAGCGGGGCAAGTTTGGCCAAAACCGCCTGCCCCGCACTTTGCCCAAGGGGGATAAACCGCACGCCAACCGAAACCATCTGTGTGGCAAATCCTTGCAGGAATAGCGCAAGAATATCAGCGGTGGGCAGGTTTAGTCCCTGCATTGCGTGGCCAATAGCCACAGGCAGCGGCAAAGTGGGAAATTCTGCCCCCGTCAGCGCAGATATTTGCGCCCCAAAGGCGCGCCCCATTTCGCGCATCTCTAAATCGCGTTCTTTGCTGGGCGCGAGTGCATAGGCCAAATCGGCCAAATCTTCACAATCACCCTGCCGCGCATGGGCGATCAGAATCGCATCGGCACGGCCCGATCCGTGCAAAATTTGGCAAGAAATCCAATCAGCCAAGCTTGCCGCATCAGTCACTAACCCTGCGGAAATCGCCGATTCCAGCCCTTGGGAATAGGCAAACCCGCCAATGGGAAAGGCGGGGGATAAGTATTGCACCGCGCGCAGATAGTCGGGGCTCATCATGACCCCCTAATCATGGCTATGCCCAAAGGTGCGGCCAAATCCGTAAGCCCCACCTTCGGGGCGAAACGGCGCAATTTGCATGGCAAGGTTTGCCCCGAGGCCCCGCAGCATGTTTTCCAAAACAGGATCGCGGCGAATGACCAGATGCTTTTTCGTCACCTCGCAGGGCGTATGGCGGTTGCCGATATGCCATGCCAAACGCGGAAGATCACCTGTGATGATCACCACAGGTTCAATCGCCGCCCGCACTTCGATGATGCGGCCATCGATCAATTCAAACGCATCGCCT
>CAXNEP010000212.1:0-4801 GCA_964200865.1 Cypionkella sp.
CATCGCGCATCGCCGCCAGATCCACCACGGCAGGCACGCCCGTGAAATCTTGCATCAACACGCGGGCAGGGCGGTACGCAATCTCGCGCGGGTTTTTGCCCGCCATTTTGCCCCAATCGGAAAAAGCGCGAATGTCATCGACGGTGACCGTTTTGCCATCTTCAAACCGCAGCATGTTTTCCAGCACCACCTTCAGCGCGGCAGGTAGGCGAGCAAAATCGCCAAGGCCCGCGGCCTGCGCGGCAGGGATCGAATAATATGCCACGCTTTTGCCGCCCGCAGTCAGGGTCTGGCGGGTTTTGCTGCTGTCATGTCCAACTGTGACGGTCATTTTCTTCTCCGATTAGGGGATGATCGCGGATTTAGCGTGATTGTATGCAATTGTATGCCGAAAATCCAGAGCGTTTTGCAGAAAATCTGATGAAGCGTTAGAAAACCTGCGCCCTCACCCCCGCCTCGCAAAACCTTGATTGGCCAAAGCGCTGGTTTGGGGGTAAATATGGCCCAAGGATAGGTGATAGATATGACATATTTTAAACACGTTGCATTGGCTTTGGGAATGGGTCTGCTGGCCATGCCCGCAGTGGCGCAGCAAACCTCGACCCAAGGGGTTTTGGTGGAACTGTTTACCTCGCAGGGCTGCTCGTCTTGCCCGCCCGCCGATGCGCTGCTGCAAGAATTGTCCAAACAAGACGGCGTGATCGCGCTGGCCCTGCATGTGGATTATTGGGATTATATCGGCTGGCAGGACACCTTCGCCCAAGAAAAATTCACCAAACGCCAGCGCCGCTATGCCGCTGCGCGCAACGATAACATGATCTACACCCCGCAGATGATTGTGGCAGGCAACGCCCGCGTCAAAGGCCATGATGGGGCCGAAGCAGGGGCAGAAATTGCCGCCGCCCGCGCGCTGGTTGATTTACAAATATCGCGCAGCGGCGATGAGGTGGTTATCACCGCCACGCCGCGCGCCGCGCTGTCGGGCGATTTTGTCGTGGATATGGTGCGCTATCGCCCGCAATCCACCGTGCGGATCGAGCGGGGCGAGAATGAGGGGCGCGAAATTTCCTACCACAACATCGTCACGCAATGGGAAAATCTGGGCCAATGGTCGGGCAAAGGGGCGCTTGCCCTGCGCGCCCGCGCTGTGGGCGATGCGCCCGTGGTTGTGATTATTCAGCGCAAAGGCCCTGCCGATGTGGTGGCCAGCGCCGTTCTAAAATAGCGGTGCTGAATTAACCCCTAACGCCAGCGCCGATGCACCCAAAACCACTGATCCATATGCGCGCGCACCTGCGCCTCTAGGCTGTCATTCAGCGCTTGGGTCATCGCCTCTGGCGTAGCATGGGGGATCGGCGGTTCGATCAGCAGCTCGAACGTGATGCCATCGGGCTGGCGGATGCCATAGACAGGAATCAACAAGCAATTGTATTTTATCGCCATTTCGGCCGCCGAAAGGGCGGTTTTTGCACGGCGGCCAAAGAAAGTAAGACGCGCGCCATGACCAATGCGCTGATCGTTCAGCAGCCCCAACAGCCCACCGCCGCGCAAATGGCGCACCATTTCGGCCACACCTTTGCGCCCGCGCGGAAAAATAGGCGCGCCAATTGCGGTGATGGTGGCGCGGTAATGCGCATCAAAATAGGGGTTGCGAAAGGGCAAATACAGCGCACCCACAGCATGCCCCTGCGCCGACAGCACGGCGCGCGGCACATCGTAGTTTCCAAAATGGCCCGAAACCAGTATCACGCCTTGCCCGTTTGCGCGTGCCTGCAATATCGCCTCAAGCCCTGCGCCGCGAATGGGCGAATGTGCAACATGCGCCTTAAACTCGGCCCCCGAATACACCTCCATCAAGGTGCGCCCGGCCATATTGACCACACGGGATTTTAGGCGTGCCACTTCTGATTTTGGCAGGTCAGGCATGATCAGGGCAAGATTATTTTCCACCCGTTTGCCATAGCCCGCCAAGGGCGAGACGATCTTTTCAACCACAGCCCCCATTGCGCGCACGCGCAACTTGTACGGCACCAAAAGCAACGCAAAAATGGTGCCGCGCAATGCGATATTCTGTACAAAATCAAGTAGTTTTCGGGTCAAGTCCATAGGTGTTTAGGCCGTTTTTTGGGCATGATCGCCAGCCCACACATAAAGGCCCGCACCTATAATCACAAGAGCGCCGATGATCGTCGGCAGATCGGGCGGCGCGCTGTAGATCAGCGTCGACCAGATGCTGGCAAAGACAATCCCCAAATAGCCAAACGGGGCCAGCAGCCCCGCCTCGCTGCGCGAAAAGGCCATGATTACAGCGGCTTGGCTGGCCGTGCCAATCAGCCCCAGCAGGATATAGCGCCACAGATCATCCATAGGCAGGGGCTGCCAGACAAAGGGCAGCGCCAGCGTCAGCATCAGCGTGCCAAACCATGCCGCGTAAAACAGCGATGTCCAAGCAGGCTCATTGCGCCCCAAAAGCCGCGTCATCAGCGCGTTGCCCGCAAAGCACACCGCGCAGCCCAGCGGCAGCAGGGCCGCAGGGGTGAACACGCCAAACCCTGGCCGCAGAATAATCAGCGCCCCCATCATCGAGACGACAACTGCAATAATGCGCGCGCGCGTCAGCCGTTCGCCCAAAAACAGCGCCGCGCCAAGCGTGATCAGAACGGGGTTGGTATCGGCCAGCGCGGTGGCTTCGGCCAGCCCAATATGGGCCAGCGAGGCAAAGAAAAACCCCGTTGCCCCCACCTGAAACACCGCGCGAACAAAATGGCCCCACGGGTGGGCCGTGCGCAGCGGCATGGGGTGCGGGCTGTTTGGTGCAAGTCGCGGGGCCAAAATGGCAGTGATCACAACCGCTTGGATCACATAGCGCAGCCAAACCACTTGCAGCGCGGGTGACTGCGCAACCAAATCTTTGGCCAAAGCATCCATACAGGAAAACAGAAAAACACCTGCGATGAACAGGGCAATGCCGCTGCCCGCAAAAGCCTTTGCGCGCGGTGCATTTTCAGATTGTGCGGCAGAGTGTTCGGGCAAGGCGGCGGTCATCAAACATTCCAAATGCGCCCGCCCGTCTTCGGCTGGGACAAGGCCTGCACCCTAGTCTTGCCCAGCCGCCAGCGCAAGGCCGCCCCGTTTTGATTACATCTTTAGGCTGCATCCCAAACGGGGCCGCGCTATTCGTCTTCTTCCTGTTGGATCAAAGACAATTCGCCCCCCGCTTCCAATTCGCGAATGGCGTTTACCACGGCATTCATCGCCTCTTCCGCGTCTTTTTCTTTCACGCGCCCGCGCGCGGCCATATCCTCGCGGATGCCTTGGGCCATGCGCTGCGACATGTTCGATAGGAAAAACTCCACCCCATCGGCCAATTCGGGCTTCGTGGCGGCGGCACTTAGTGCGGTGACCAGAACGGGCTGTTCGACAAGGCGGATCACCTTTGGAATATCGCGCGCATTCACGCGGCGCGGGATATGAACAAAGGTGAAAATCGCCTTGCGCACTTCTTCGGCAAAGCTGGCATCGGTGGCCTCTAGCCCTTTCATCACATCTTCGCGGGTGGCGGCGGCGGCCACGTTCAATATCGCGCCAATGCGCTGCACGGGGCCCGTATCAAACGCGCGGGCGGGTTCGGCATCCAATTGCGCCACCAGCGCCGCCCCAATGCGCCGCACGGTTTCGGGATCAATCTTATTGGTTTGGCTGACCGCATAGGCGGTGCGCTGCGCGCGCGGCCCTGGCATTTTGCCCAGCAATTCCGCAGCCTTTGGCACAGGCAGTTTCGATAGAATAACCGCACCCACCTCGATACTTTCATTCAGCACGAGGGGCAGAATTTTGCCCGTATCTTGGGTCACCAGCCTGTCCCACGGATCGGCATGGGATGCTTTGCCCGCAATGCGCCGCAGCCGCGTCACCGCATTTTGCCCCAAATGCCCGTCCATCGCGGCCAGCGCGCCCTCCAGCCCGCCCGGAAAGGCAAGGCCCACCTGTTCCAATTCGTTCAGAAATTCTTCGACCACTTCGGCCAGCGTGTTGCGATCAATCAGCCGCAACTGGCTCATCGCTTGGGTCAAATCGGCCTGCATTTTGTCGGGCAGGCTTTGCAAGGGAATGCTGCTGCCTTCGGAAATCAAAAACCGCACAATCACAGCCGCCTTTTGCGCGCGCGTCAGCGTGCGCGGGGCCATCGATATCGGCGCAGGCGCAAACCGCTGCGCAGGTTCAATTGCCCCCAAAAACTGCCCAAAATCCTGATCTGTCATGCGATTCCCCTTGTTTCCAAGAACAATCGCACGGGTCGGTTAACACCGCCCTAAAGCGGGCAGGTCAGCCCCCAAAAACGCGGGCAAAAATCGTATCGACATGCTTTGTATGATAGCCAATATCGAACTTTTCTTCAATTTCTGCGGGGGTTAGCGCGGCGGTTACCTCTGAGTCTGCCAGCAGTTCGGTTTTAAAATCTGCGCCCGCCTCCCAAACCTTCATCGCATTACGCTGCACAAGGCGGTAACTGTCCTCGCGCGAAACACCTGCCTGCGTCAGCGCCAGCAGCACGCGCTGGCTCATCACAAGACCGCGAAATTTGTTCATATTTTTCAGCATATTGTCGGGGTATATCACCAGCTTTTCCAAAAGCCCCCCCAGACGGTGCAGCGCAAAATCAAGCGTAATCGTGGTATCTGGCCCAATCGCGCGTTCAACCGATGAATGCGAAATATCGCGTTCATGCCACAGGGCCACATTCTCCATCGCAGGGGTCACGGACATTCGTACAAGGCGCGCCAGACCCGTTAAATTTTCC